>CAMDAL010000011.1 GCA_945888565.1 Devosia equisanguinis
CTCTCGAACCGGGTGTTCGCCTCCCACGAAGACATCCTCGACCACTGCTGCGACGCTTGGAACAAGCTCGTCGATCAGCCCTGGAAAATCATGTCCATCGGCCTCCGTGATTGGGCCAATGAGTTCTAATTAATGACACTTGGTATTACCTGTTCTCCCGCTTCATCACCCCGTTCGCCCTGTTCGCCCTGACTTTCGCCTACCTCGCCCTGACGGTGATGAAGGACAGCCCGCTTTACATGAGCGCGATCTACGCGCTGTTTCTCGGCCTCGTCGGCGCCTACCTGCCGATCCTGTTCCTGCGCAACCAGACGCAGAAGCGCCAGCTGTCAATCAAGCGCGCCTGGCCCGATGCCCTCGACCTGATGCTGCTCTGCGTCGAATCCGGCATGTCGATCGAGCACGCCTTCAAGCGCGTATCCAAGGAAATCGGCATGGCTTCGGTGCCGCTCGCCGAGGAGCTGACGCTGGCCACCGCCGAGCTGAGCTTCCTCGAGGATCGGACCCGCGCCTATGACAATCTCGGCCGCCGCACCGGCCTCGACAACGTCAAGTCGGTCATGCAGGCGCTGATCCAGGCCGAACGCTACGGCACCTCGGTGGGTACATCGCTCCGCGTGATGGCCGAGGAAGGTCGAGAGACCCGCATGATGGACGCCGAAAAGAAGGCTGCCGCCCTGCCGCCCAAGCTCACCGTGCCACTGATCGTGTTCTTCCTGCCGGTGCTGTTCATCGTCATCATCTCGCCGGCCATCATCAAGGTGATGCAGAACAACGTCAGCTTCGGCTGATAGCGGTCGGACGCCCCGTGAAACAAGAAGGGCGCCCAGTGGGCGCCCGTTTCATTTCAACCGTGCTTCAGCGCCTCAACCTTCGCCCTTGATCCGGTCCCAGCGGTTCTGCTGGGTCAGTAGCGCCCGGATATAGGCCATGTTGGCCTCGACTTGCGCCGGCGGCAGTTCGGCAGCGAACAGCCGCTGCGCCTCGTCGAAGCGGCCCTGCAGGCCGATCACCAGCGCGAGGTTCTGCCGGACCTGGGTGTTGGCGCCACGCAGCGATACCGCGAGCCGCAGCGATTTCTCCGCTGACGTCAGATCGTTGGTCATCGCGTAGGAGAGGCCGAGATTGGCGTGGATCGAGGGTTGATCCGGCGCCACCTTCAGGGCGGTCTGGTAGAGCTTGCGCGCCTCGACGTTCTGGCCCTGCTGGTCGAGGACTGCGCCTTTTACCAGCAGCGCGTTCCAGTTGGGCGCGGTGGGATCGATGGCGCGATCGACGATCGCGAGCGCCTGGTCGAAACGGCCGGCGGCCGAGAGGGCCTTGGCGTATTCGACCGCGACTTCGGGATCGCGCGGATACTTGCCGACCGTACCCTGCAGCACGGCGATGGCCTGCTCGGCCTGTCCGTTGCTGCGCAGCGCCGCGGCATAGTAAAGCGCGGTGTTCCGGTCGCCGGGGTTCTGCTTGTAGCGCGCCGCAAGCTGGCCGATGGCGGCAGCCCGCTGGTCGGCCGGGATGGTGATGGGATCGGCCTGGCCGATCGACCCGGTGGTCGTGGGATTGGCCGCGCAGGCGCTGAGTGCCAACACGGCGACGCCAGTGCAGAGCAGCGACACGAACGGCTTCAGTGAAAATCGACGCAACACGAACAAAGTCCTCCGGGTGCAAGTCCCGAGCCCGGATCGAGCAATAATTGATTAACCCTAACAGCGGGTTAAACATGCCCCCGCCAGCATTGCGCCACCGTCGCGGCGCGCGTAATCGTTGCACTCCCGCTGCATCTGGATCCGCGCCATGGCCAAGTCTCAGCCGCTTACCCTCACCACCATCGAAGAGGGGAGCGTCGCCGAAGGCCTGACCCCGGCGCATGCCACCTGGGCCAAGGCCAACGGCTTCGCCGGCCAGCGCGGCCGGTTGCTGCCGCTGCCCGGCGAGGATGGCGGTCTCGCCGGCTATCTGTTCGGCGTCGGTGCTGCTGCCGACCGGCCGAAGCTGGTGCAGGGCCTTGCCGCGGCCGCACTGGAACCTGGCCGCTACCGGCTCGCTGGCGCGCTGGGCGATCCGACGATCGCGGCGCTGGGATTTCGCCTCGGTGCCTATCGCTTCGACCGCTACCGCAAGCGCCGCGACCCGGTGGAACTGGAGTTGCCGGAGGGTGCCGACGCCGCCGAGGTGGAGCGGCTGGTGGATGCGGCATACCTTGCCCGCGACCTGGTGAACACCCCGGCGAGCGACCTTGGGCCGGATGCGCTCGAGAAGGAAATCCGTGGGTTCGCCACACGCCACAAACTGGACGTCCGGGTGGTCGCCGGGGACGAGCTGCTGAAAGAGAACTTCCCGATGATCCATGCCGTCGGCCGGGCTGCGGCGGAAGCGCCTCGCCTGGTCGATTTCACCTGGGGCAGGACGGGCGACCCCAGAGTGACGCTGGTGGGCAAGGGTGTAACCTTCGATACCGGCGGCCTCGACATCAAGCCCGCCTCGGGCATGCTGCTGATGAAGAAGGACATGGGCGGCGCGGCCAATGTGCTGGGGCTGGCCCATGCGATCATCGATGCGGGCCTGCCGGTGCGGCTCAGGGTGCTGATCCCGATCGTCGAGAACGCCATCTCCGGCCCGGCGTTCCGGCCGGGAGACATCCTCCGCGCCCGCAATGGCAGCACGGTCGAGATCGGCAATACCGATTGCGAGGGCCGGCTGATCCTGGGCGACGCGCTGGCGCTGGCCGACGAAGAAGCGCCGGAACTGATCGTCGACCTGGCGACGCTGACCGGCGCGGCGCGGGTGGCGCTCGGGCCGGAACTGCCGCCGCTCTACACGCTCAGCGACGACCTGGCGGCCGGGCTGATGACCGCGGGTCTCAAGACCGATGACCCGCTCTGGCGGCTGCCGCTCCACATGCCCTACGAGACGATGCTGTCGAGCAAGATCGCCGACATCAACAATGCCGGGCAGGGCGGCTTCGCCGGGTCGATCACGGCGGCGCTGTTCCTCAAACGGTTCGTCAAGCAGGCCAAGGACTGGGCGCATCTCGATATCTTCGCCTGGGCCCCTGAAGCGCGCGCTGGCCGGCCGTTCGGCGGGACCGATCAGGGTATCCGGGCCGTGTACGGATACCTGAAGCAGCGATATAGTTGACATAGTCAACAAACCGCGTGATCGTGGCATCCATCATGGATGACACACCCGCCGACCACCTGATCGACGAGACCCGGGCCTTCAACCGCTTCTACACGCGGCTGATCGGCGTACTGGACGAACACCTGACCGACAGCCCGTTCAGCCTCGCCGAGGCGCGGGTGCTGCATGAGCTGTCTGCGCGCGGCCACACCACCGGCAGCGAACTGGCGAAGGCGCTGGAACTCGACCGGGCCTACCTGACGCGCATCCTGCAGGGCTTCAGCGCCCGGGGACTGGTCAGCTACGCACCCAACCCCGGTGACAGGCGCGGCAACTTCATTGCGCTGACGCGCGATGGTGACGTGGCCTATGCCGGCCTGCGCGAGGCGGCCGAGCAGGCGGTGGGCCGGATGTTGGCGCCGCTTACATCTAGAGATCGTCGGCGGCTCGCCGAGGCGATGTGGACCATCCGCACCCTGCTCGGCGATGACCTGCCAGCGTCGCCCGTGCTGATCCGCCCGCCCCGGCTGGGCGAGATCGCGCTCGTCGTGTCGCGACAGTCGCAGGTCTATGCCGCCGAGTTCGGCTGGGACGCCAGCTACGAGGGGCTGGCGGCCGAGATCGCCGGCAAGTTCATGCAGGCCCGTGACCCGGAGCGGGAGGCCTGCTGGATCGCCGAGTGGCGGGGTGACCTCGCCGGCTCCATCTTCGTCGTCGACGCCGGCAAGGGCGTGGCGCAGTTGCGCCTGCTCTATGTCGAGCCCGGCGCGCGCGGGCTCGGGATCGGCAGGCTGCTGGTCGACCAGGTCGTGCGGTTCAGCCGCGACAAGGGCTACAGCAAGGTCCGGCTGTGGACACAGGAGAGCCTGATCGCCGCCCGTCGCGTCTACGCCGACGCCGGCTTCACCATGGTCGACAGCCGGCCGCACCGGAGCTTCGGAAAGGACCTGGTCGGCGAGTACTGGGAACTCGCGCTGTAGCGAACGCCTGTTTACATTCAATTCTGTGGTGCCCAATTGCGATGCTCTTGCCTCGATCGAGAGTGCATTATCGCATGGTGCCGGCGGTGGGGGATAAGTGGACGAAAGGCAGGTCCGGCGCGGCTTTGCAGCCTTCGAACGTGCGGGAGTGCACTTCAAGGACTCGCCCGCGTGCGACCGGATAGGTCAGACTGGCTACCGTAGAAATCTACTCTGTCTGACCGGTGTCTGACGACCCGATGAACGGCTCAGTAGCCCCGGCCGGGATCAACGACGTTGGGCAGCGGCTTGCCGGTTTCGTGGTCCTTGATGACCCGGCTGAAGTAGCGGACGCCGGTGCGCTCGGAGGACGCCGCGGCGATGTGGGGAGTGATGTAGACGTCGTCGCGGCCCCAGAGCGGCGAGTCCCGCGGCAGTGGCTCGACCTCGAACACATCGAGGCTGGCGGCCTTCAGCGTGCCGTCATCGAGGGCGCGGACGATATCGGCCTCCCTCTGGTGGCCACCGCGCGCCGCGTTGATCACCACCGGACCTTCCCCATCGAGCCCGTCGCGGCGCAACTTCGAGAAGGTGTCGTAGTTGAGGATGCCGTGCGTCTCGGGCGTCAGCGGCAGCAGGTTGACGAGGATGTCGGTGCCGTTGAGGAACGCCTCGAACTGCTCGGCACCGTGGAACACCTCGACCCCCTCGACGTCCTTGGGCGTGCGGCTCCAGCCGCGTAGCTTGTAGCCGAACACCTTGAGGTGGCGAATCGCATCCATGCCGAGCTGGCCAAGGCCCATGACGCCGACATTGGCGTCCCAGGCGGGAGCCGGATAGAGCTGCACCCAGCGCCTGGCCGCCTGATCGCGCTTGAAGCGCGTGCCAAGCCGGTGGTGACGGGTCACTTCGGCCAGCACGTAGTCGCTCATCCGCTGCGTCAGGTCCTCGTCCATGAAGCGGACGATCGGGACGCCCTGCGGCAGGGCCGGGTGGCGCAGCAGCGCATCGACGCCGGCGCCGAGCGACAGCACGGCCTTGAGGTTGACGAGACCCTCGAACGCATCGGGCTTGGGCTTCCAGATGAAGATGTACTCGACCTCGGCCGGATCATACTGGTCGGCCCGCGTCACCACCTTGCGGCCGGGCAGGGCTGCGGCAAAGCCATCGGCCCAGCGGCGCTCGTTGAAATCGGCAAGGTGGAGCACCAGCGTCATCGGAAATGGTCCCTTGGAAAAACAGAGAGCCGCGCCCGGTGTGCGGACGCGGCTCGAAAGATCGTCCGGAGGCGCCGGCTTACGGAGCCGGCGTGGTCGTGTCGGGAGTGGCCTGAACCGGAGTGCCTTCGACCATGGTCTCGGCGTCGGTGGTGGTGGGCGTTTCGACGGCCGGAGCGGCCTCGGCGGCCGGAGCTTCCATAGCAGGAGCTTCAGCAGCAGGAGCCTCCGCCGCGGGAGCTTCGGGGGCGGGAGCCTCTGCAGCAGGAGCGTCGGCTGCTGGTGCCTCGGCGGCAGGAGCCGCTTCGGCCGGAGCCTCGGCGGCGGCCGGCACGGGGTAGGCCACCGGCGAGGCCGACAGGCTGCCGAGATAAGCGATCAGGTTGGCGCGCTGCTCGTCGTTCTTCATGCCGCCGTAGCTCATCTTGGTCCCCGGCGCGTAGCCCTTGGGATTGGTGATGAAGGCATTGAGGTTCTCGTACGTCCAGACGTCGCCCCGATCCTTGTGCTCGATGAGCGCGGCCGAATAGGCGTAGCCCTCGTGGCTGCCCACGAGGCGGCCGACGACGTCGTAGAGGCCGGGGCCAGCGCCGTTCTTGCCGTCGGGCGTGAAGCTGTGGCAGGACGAACAGACGCGGACCCCTGCCTGGCCGGCGGCCGCATCGGCGCTTGCCAGCAGCGTGCCGATGTCGGCAACGACGACGGGGCCTTCCTCTTCACCGCCAGCAGCGCCTTCTTCGGCTTCGGCCAGCACGTAGCCCGGACCGCGGCCTTCGATGGGGTGGTAGATGGCCTGCGCCAGGAACCCGAGGCCCATGACAAACAGCAGGGTGCCCAGGATGGCGCCGAAAATTTTATTGAGTTCTAACGAATCCATCGCGGGTATCTGAGCCTTTGACCGCCGGTGTGCAGAGCGGCGGTACAGCGTTTCCTGAGCCCAAGCAAGCTCAAGCACACCCCTTGGGCGCGTAAACCCCTGTCCCGACGCGGGCGGAAGATAGTCCGTCGCCATCCGGCGCGCAACGGGTTAGGCAGGGCTGCGACAATAGAGAAAATCGGACGGTTTTGCTCAACATTGACTTGAGGCCCGCCCGGTCGCATTAAGGCGCCCGCCGAAGGCAGGGGAGTAATGCAGATGGTGCGGAAGATCGCGTTTCAGGGTGAGCCGGGGGCATTCAGCCACGCCGCGGCGCACGCGCTGTTTCCGGCCGACGACGCGCTGCCCTGCACCACCTTCGAGGACACCATTGCTGCCGTGCAACAGGGGCGAGCCGAGTTCGGGGTGGTGCCGGTGGAGAACTCGCTCTACGGCCGCATCACCGACATCTATCACCTGCTGCCCGAGAGCGGCCTCCATATCGTTGGCGAGCACTTCCTGCGGGTGCAGATGAACCTGCTCGGCGTGCCGGGCACCAAGCTCGAGGACGTCAAGGCGGTGCAGTCGCTGTCGGTAGCGCTGGGCCAGTGCCGGAAGTTCATCGCCGAACACAAGCTCAAGACCATCAACGCCGTCGACACCGCCGGATCGGCCCGCGAAATTGCCGAAAAGGGCGACAAGACCGTCGCTGCCATTGCTTCGCGTTTTGCTGCCGAGGTCTACGGGCTCGATATCCTCGCCTCCAACATCGAGGATGCGACGCATAACACCACCCGCTTCCTCGTGATCTCGAAGACGGCGGAAGAGCCGGCCGCCGATGCGGGCAAGGTGAAAACCACCTTCGTCTTCCGGGTACGCAACGTGCCGGCGGCGCTCTACAAGGCGATGGGCGGCTTTGCCACTAACGGCGTGAACATGACCAAGCTCGAGAGCTACATGCTCGACGGCTCGTTCACCGCCACGCAGTTCTATGCCGATATCGAGGGCCGGCCGTCGGATCTCGGCGTGAAACTGGCGTTCGAGGAACTCGGCTTCTTCACCGACCAGTTCCGCGTGCTTGGCGTGTACAAGGCGGCTTCACCGAGCGAGGTGTAAGGGTCGTAGCCGGTGTTTAGTAGAAGTCGTCGTCCTCGTCGTCGCAGAGGCTGAAGCCCCCGGCCGTCGCGCCGAAGTCGGCTTCGGCGGCCAGGTCATCCTCCGGCGCCGGGTCGCCGAGCAGGGCGGGATCGAAGGCGTAAAGGTAGAGCGGGACGCTGGCTTCTTGGCCGGTGTGGCGCTGCATCTGGCTCGACGCCAGCAGTTCAAGGGGAACGCGCGGGGACTTCGTCATGCTGGCCTCCTGGCCGATGGGCAGGAGGATGGTGCGCCTGACCACGTTAACAAGACATGACCAGTTGATTCAGCGCGGGACAGTCTGGCGCGCCGCGTTCTTCCTGAGTTTGCCGACGAGGTACCTGAGCCCGGCGATCTCGCGGCCGTGCTCGATGCGCGGCCCCATGGCTTCGGCCGAAACGGCAATGCTCTCGCTCAACGCATCGAGTGCCATGGCGACGCGCGGCAGTTCGCCCCACATCTCGTGGCCGGGCGGCAGGTTGTCGATCAGGGTGTCGCAGAGCGCCGTTTCGTCGCGGACGGCGAGGCGGGTGCGATCGGCTTCTTCGAGCATCCACACGGCGGTGGGTGCAGCGCCTCGGGCAGCGCGTCGGTAGATATCGGCATCTTCGTTCCAGCGTGCGATCAGGCCCTGCAGCCGGGTAATGTGCTTGCGGGCGAGGTCTTCGTCGCTGCTGCCTCTGGCGATCATGGGTGGGGCCTTTGCGTGATTGCATCCGATCAACGGCCGAGCCCCGGCCCGGTTGCATCTTGCCGCCGTTGCACTTGCCAAGCACAAAAACCCTCGCCATATAGGGCGCGGGAGGTTGGCGCGGACGTGTTCCTCGCCAACCGGGTCAGGACCGGAAGGTAGCAGCCCCAACGAGACCTTCACGGGTCGATGCCAGCCTCCTACTTCTCCCCATTTTTTACCGAAGCTGTTTTGCGATCCGCCGCCGCGGTCGCTATATGCTGTGCATGGCTGACGGAATGTTCCCTGACGATGTCCCCGCGCCCGCCGCTTCCGCGACGGCCTCGCCCTATCTCGTGCTCGCCCGGAAATACCGGCCGCTGAGCTTCCAGAGCCTGATCGGGCAGGATGCGATGGTGCAGACGCTGCGCAACGCGTTCAAGTCCGGCCGCATCCACCACGCCTTCATTCTCACCGGCGTCCGCGGGGTGGGAAAGACCACCACGGCCCGCATCCTTGCCCGCGCCTTCAACTACGAGGACGAGGCCGGCCGGCGGCCGACGCTCGATTTCGAGCATGAGGGCATTCACGACAAGGCGATCATCGAGGGCCGCCATGTCGACGTGATCGAGATGGATGCCGCCTCGAACACCGGTATCGGCGACATCCGGGAGATCATCGATTCGGTGAAGTACGGGCCGGTCTCGGCGCCCTACAAGGTCTACATCATCGATGAGGTGCACATGCTCTCGACGGCGGCCTTCAACGGGCTGCTGAAGACGCTCGAGGAGCCGCCGCCCTATGTGAAGTTCATCTTCGCCACCACCGAGATCCGCAAGGTGCCGGTGACGATCCTTTCCCGCTGCATGCGTTTCGACCTGCGCCGCGTGCCGGCCGACATCATGCATGCGCACCTCGTCGACTTGCTCGGCCGCGAGGGCATCGCCTACGAGCCCGAGGCACTGGCAATGATCGTGCGGGCCGGCGAAGGCTCGGTGCGCGACAACCAATCGCTGCTCGACCAGGCGATCAGCCACGGCGACGGCAAGGTGACTGCCGCGACGGTGAAGGCGATGCTGGGGCTGGGGGACCGGGCCCGGACCATCGACCTGTTCGAGGCACTGATGGGCGGCCAGATCGCCGAGGCGCTCACGAACCTGCGCGAACTGTATGACGCGGGCGCCGACCCGCAGACCATCATCGCCGACCTCTGCGATTTCACCCACCTCGTCACCCGCGTGAAGGTGGTGCCGGCAGCGGCCGACGACGTGTCGCTGACGCCCGACGAGCGCACCCGCGGCGCCGGGCTTGCCTCGAGGCTCGGCATGCGAGCGCTGACCCGGACGTGGCAGATCCTGTTCAAGGGCCACGAGGAAGTGCAGAAGGCCGGCAACGCCGTGCAGGCGGCCGAAATGGTGCTGGTGCGCCTCGCTTACGCCGCCGACCTGCCGACCCCCGACGACCTGATCGCCAAGCTCTCCAACGCGCCGGTATCGAGCGCGCCGCCGAGTGCGCCGATGCCGCGCGGCGGTGGCGGCGGCCCGTCGGCCCTGCGCGCCGTGCCGGACGTCGCCCCCCGCTTCGAGCCGGCCCCCGCGCCGGTGGTGGCGCCGCCGGCTCCTGCCGCGCAGGCTTTTGCCAACCCGCGCACCTATGCCGACCTCGTGGCACTCGCCGGCGAGAAACGCGATATTCTCGTCAAGCTGGCGCTCGAAAACTCGCTGCGGCCGGTATCGATCGGCGATGGCCGGCTCGAGGTGGCGCTGGTCGAGAATGCCGACCCGGCGATCATCCAGAACCTGATGGCCAAGCTGAAGCTGTGGACCGGCCGGCAATGGGTGATCAGCCTCGCCAACGATGCCGCCCACGTGCCCACCATGCGCGAGCAGCGCAACGAGCATATCGAGGCGGCGCAGGACGAGGCGCACCAGGATCCGCTGGTGCAGGCGATACTCGACACCTTTCCCGGTGCCACGGTCCGGGTCACCGTCAAGCACGAGCAGATTCCGATCGAGGCGTACGCGGACGCCATCCGCGACAGCGACGAGGACGACGACTGATGAAAGACATCATGGGAATGATGAAGGCCGCCCAGGAAATGCAGGGGCGGATGCAGGACATGCAGAGCCAGATCGCGCAGATGACGGTCGAGGGCCGCTCCGGTGCCGGCATGGTGGTGGTGACGCTCAGCGGCAAGGGCGAGATGAAGGGGCTGAAGATCGACAAGAGCCTCGTTTCCGACGACATCTCGGTGGTCGAGGACCTGATCATCGCCGCCCACAACGACGCCAAGGGCAAGCTCGAATACGAGACCAACGCCAGGATGCAGGAACTGACCGCCGGCCTGCCGCTGCCTCCGGGCATGAAGTTCCCGTTCTGACCCCATGGCCAATGGCGGACCCGAGATCGAGCAGCTGATCCTGCTGCTGGCGCGCCTGCCCGGGCTCGGACCGCGCTCGGCGCGACGCGCGGTGCTGCACCTGATCAAGAAGAAGGACGCGCTGATGGTGCCGCTGTCGGCGGCGCTCGATCGCGCCGTGGCGGCGGTAACGGTGTGCCAGGTGTGCGGCAATGTCGATACGATATCGCCATGCCACATCTGCTCGGACCCCAGGCGCGACGGCGCCATCCTGATCGTGGTCGAGGACGTGGCTGACCTGTGGGCGCTGGAGCGGGCCGGGGTCGGGGCGGTCAAATATCATGTGCTCGGCGGGGTGCTGTCGCCGCTTGATGGGGTAGGGCCGGACGACCTGTCCATCGACGCGCTGCTGCGGCGGGCCCCGGACTTCTCCGAGATCGTGCTGGCGGTGAACGCCACGGTGGAGGGCCAGACCACGGCGCACTACATCACCGACCGGCTGCAGCCGAGCGGCATCAAGATCACGCGGCTGGCGCATGGCGTGCCGGTCGGCGGCGAGCTCGACTACCTCGATGATGGCACCCTGAGCCAGGCGCTCAGGGCGCGGACGCTGCTCTAGCTACTTCTTCTCGTCCAGATCGAGGCCGTCGATCCACTCGCGCTTGTCGATGCCGCCTTCGTCGGGCTCCTCGTCGTCGGTGAGGGACACGGCGTCGAGGGCTTCGAGGTCGAGCAGTTCGTCGGAATCGGGGGACAGGGTCTCTCGGTGGGCACTGGCATCCATGTCGATGCCGGCGGCATCCATCCCCTCGCCTTCGAGGCTCTGCAGTTGGCCGATCGCGGCATCGATCTGCCGGATCAGGGCAAGCGGATCGTCGTCGCCGAAATCTGCGCTTTCAAGTTCAGCGAGCCTGGCGCGCATTTCGATGAGCCGTTCGATCCGTGCCGTAGCGGTCCAGCCCTCGTTGTAGAGCAGCTCTTCGATCTCGCCAGGGCCGATGGGGGCGGAAAATCCCGGCGTATCGCCGTCGTTGCCGACGGTGTCGTCCTGACCGATCAGGTCACGAAAATGGCTCATCGCTCGCTCCAGTTGTTTGACCCCAAACGTTCGAGGAGGCGCGGCGGTTCAAACCTGTGACTACTCTCCGGCGAGGCGCTGCGGCTGTGGTGTCTCGTCGAACTCCATCGCCTCGATCTTTTCGCCCCGGCGCAGCACCTTGCCCGATGACACGAGAATGTCGCCGATGTCGTTCTGCGCCTGGGTGAAGTGGCTCTGCAGCTTCTTCACCCTGTCGTCGAGCCGGCCGACATCGCCAAGCAGTGCCCGCACTTCGGTCTGGATACGGTAGGCCTCCTCGCGCATCCGCACGTCGCGCATCAGCGCCTGCACCACCTGGATCGACAGCATCAGGATCGACGGGGAAACGATGACGACGCGCGCCTTCAGCGACTTCTGCACCACGTCCTCGAACTTCTCGTGCAGGTCGGCGAAGATCGATTCCGACGGCACGAACAGGAAGGCGGTATCCGCCGTCTCGCCCGGGATCAGATACTTCTCCGAGATCGCCTTGATGTGGACGCCCATGTCGTTGCGGAAGCGGCTCGCCGCAAAGCGCGGATCCTCGCCCTCGGCGGCGCCGGAAAAGCTCTGCCAGCTTTCGAGCGGGAACTTCGCATCGATCACCAGCGAGGGGGCGCTGTTTGGCATGTAGACGACCGCATCCGGCCGGCTGCCATTGGAGAGCGTCGCCTGGAAGGCATAGGCGTTGGGGGCGAGCCCGTCGCCGATGATGGTTTCCATCCGCCCCTGGCCGAAGGCGCCGCGCGTCTGCTTGTTGGCGAGGATGGACTGCAGGCTCACCACGTTCTGGCTGAGCTGCGTGATGTTGGACTGCGCCCGGTCGATGACGGCAAGGCGTTCCTGCAGCTTGCTCAGGGTCTCGTTGGTCTTGGTCGAACTGTCGGCCATCGCAGCGCCGATCCGCTGGCCCTGGCTGTCGAGCCGCTCGTTGACGAGGCGGGCGAGGTCCGAGGTGCGGGAGCCGAAGATCTCCGACATCGTCTGCATGCGGCCGGTCATTTCGGACTGGATGCGGATCATGTCGGCGAGGTGGCGCTCGTTCTCGGCTGCCTTTGCCTGCGCTGCGGCTGCCTCTTCGGCGCGCTGCCGCGCCTCCTCGGTACGGGCCTGCGACTGGCGGATGACGACCACCAGCAGGGCAATGAGCAGCAGCGCAAACAGGCCCGCTGCCGCAAGCGCAGCCGTTTCGAGCGTGACGGGATAATCGGCGAGAACGAAGAGAACACGATCCATCCGCGCACCCTATCCGATTCGGTTTCCCTTTTGTTCCACGCTGTGCGGTTGACCCATCGCGCCAAAATACCATATTCAGCCGATCCCCGAATTGAAGGACCACCCGGCAATGGCCAAGCGCCCCATCCTGATCCTGCCCGACGAGCGCCTGCGTGCGATTGCGGAGCCGATCGAAAAGATCGACGACGGGATCCGGCAACTGGCCGCCGACATGCTCGAGACCATGTACGACGCGCCGGGCATCGGCCTTGCCGCGCCGCAAATCGGCGAGCTGAAGCGCATCGTGGTGATCGATGTCGCCAAGGAAGGCGAGGAGCCCGAGCCGCTGGTGATGATCAACCCCGAGATCCTGAGCTACTCGGACGAGGTGATCACCACCGAAGAGGGCTGCCTGTCGATCCCCGAACTCTACTACGACGTCGATCGCCCCTCCGAGGTCACGGTTCGTTACACCGACCTCGACGGCAAGGACATCGACCTGCACGCCAAGGAGCGGCTGGCGATCTGCGTGCAGCACGAACTCGACCACCTCGATGGCGTGCTCTACATCGACTACCTGAGCCGGCTGAAGCGCGACCGCGTGCTGAAAAAGTTTCAGAAGCAGGCCCGCCGCGCCGGCTAAGTTCCGGAGGGCGCGATGCGCATAGTTTTCATGGGTACCCCGGAATTCGCGGTCCCCACTCTCACCGAGATCGTTTCGAGCGGCCACGACGTCGTCGCCGTCTATACGCGTGCGCCAAAAGCGGCGGGGCGCGGGCAGGCGGAGCGCAAGTCGCCGGTGCATGAGGCGGCCGAGGGGTTCGGCATTCCGGTGTTCACCCCGCGCTCGCTGAAGCAGGCGCCAGAGCAGGAGGCGTTCGCCGCGCTTGATGCGGACCTTGGCGTGGTGGTGGCCTATGGGCTGATCCTGCCCAAGGCCATCCTCGACGTGCCACGGCTCGGCTGCCTGAACCTCCATGGTTCGCTGCTGCCGCGCTGGCGTGGTGCCGCGCCGATCCAGCGGGCGGTGATGGCGGGCGACAAGCGCACCGGCATCATGGTGATGCAGATGGACGAGGGGCTCGATACCGGCGCGGTCGGCCTGATCGAGGAAATGCCTGTTGGTCCCGACATGACCTCGGGCGAACTGCACGACAAGATGATGCTGGTCGGCGCCGACCTGATGGGCCGGGCACTGGCGGCGGTGGAACGCGGCAGCCTGCACTTCACGCCACAGCCCGACGAGGGCGTGACCTATGCCAGCAAGATCGACAAGGCCGAGGCGCGGATCGATTGGACGAAGCCGGCGGCGGAGGTGCATAACCTGATCCGCGGGCTGTCGCCGTTTCCCGGTGCCTGGTTCGAGCTGAGCCTCAACGGCGTGCCGACCCGGGTAAAGGCGCTGCGCTCGACGCTGGCGTCGGGTTCGGCCACGCCGGGCACCATCCTTCCGGACCTGACGATTGCCTGTGGCGAGGGCGCGGTGCGGCTCACCGCCGTGCAGCGCGAAGGCAAGGGCGCGATGGACGCCGCGACCTTCCTGCGCGGCGCCGGGGCGCTGCCGGAACTGGGGGATTAGTGCCCCGCTACAAGCTGACCATCGAGTATGACGGCCGCCCCTTCTGCGGCTGGCAGCGGCAGGCGCATGATCTTTCGGTGCAGCAGGTGCTGGAAGAGGCGATTGCGCGGTTTTCGGGCGAGACCGTCACCACGCAGGCGGCCGGGCGCACCGATGCCGGGGTGCATGCGCTCGGGCAGGTGGTGAGCTTCGACCTTTCCCGCGCCTGGGACCCGTTCAAGGTACGCGAGGCGCTGAACTTCCACACCAAGCCGCATCCGGTGGCGATCGTTGAATGCGCGGCGGTGGACGAGACCTTCGAGGCGCGGTTCTCGGCGACGGCGCGGCACTACGAGTATCGCATCCTCAACCGGCGGGCCCGGCCGGCGCTCGATGCGGGCAAGGTGTGGCACGTACCGGTGGAACTCGACGCGGACGTCATGCATGCCGCGGCGCAACTGATCCTCGGGCGGCACGACTTCACCACCTTCCGAGCCTCGGAGTGCCAGGCGAACTCGCCGATACGCACGCTCGAGCAGTTCGACGTATCGCGGCAGGCCGAGATGATCGTGGTGACGGCGAAGGCGCGCAGTTTCCTCCACTCGCAGGTGCGCTCGATGGTGGGCTCGCTGAAGCTGGTCGGTGACGGCAAGTGGAGCCCGCGCGATTTCCGCGCCGCGCTCGATGCCGCCGATCGCGCGCGCTGCGGCCCGCTGGCGCCGCCCGACGGGCTCTACCTCACCCGCGTCAGCTACTGATCGGCACGAACAGGCTGAGCACGAAGCCACCTGCTACCGCGCCGACCATCTGCGCGATGACGAACATCGCCACCTGCAGCGGCTCGAGCTTGACGATCAGCCGGCCGATATTGACCGCGATGACGATGACCAGCACGGCGATGGGCACCGACAGGAACTCGTCGCTCACGCCCATCAGGCTGAGGGCGGTGGAGAGAATGGTGACGTAGACGCTGGCCCAGTTGTCGGCGGTGAAATACGGCACGAAGCCATCGAGCCGCTTCACCTGAAAAAGCACGATGGCGGAAAAGCCGACCTGCAGCGACAACAGCAGGCTGTACGCGAGGATGCCGCGCAGGATGCCGCCGGGCTGGCCCATCAGCACAGGCAGGTAGGCGCTGGCGGCGGTAACGAGCAGCAGGGCGATCAGGCTGCCCAGGAGGCCGCGCAGCGTCAGGTCGAAGTGGCGCTCTACCGTGCGGTCGCCGACCACCAGGCCCGCTACACCACGTGCGGCCGCCACCGCTTCATCGAGAAAATAGCGCACCTAGCCCGCACCTGCCGCACCGATGGCCGGGTCGGCGCCGGGCAAGGCGTAGAACAGCAGAGAGGCGGCAACCAGGCCGACGGCGACTACGAGGCCAGCGACAATCGCCCCGGCAATCGATGACCCCAGCATCGTCCGCGCTGCGCGGCCAGTCATGTAAGCCATGACGCCGACAAGGGCAGCGTCGGAGCGAACGTTCGCCAGCGACAGGGTGAGCGCGGTGAGCTGGATGACGATCAGCCCCAGGGCCGTGAGCATCACCACCATGGGGAGCCGCTCGGGCTGCTTCATCCAGATCGCGCAGGCGACGATCACCGCGAAGGGTACCACCTGCACGGCAATGCTGATGACGAAGGGCACGGCCATGGCCGACAGCAGTTCCGGCGCGACCATGGCGATCGGCCCCAGCTGGGTGCTGGACTGCGTGGCCAACATGATCGCCAGGGCGATAGAGGCATGCACCCAGGTGACGGCGGCAGGAATGGCCGCCTCGCTGCCGGCCCGTGATCCGAAGGCCCGCAGCGTCACGCCGATGGCAGCAAAGAAGCCGTTGGTCATCAGGCGCTCCGGAAATAGTCGGCGATGAACTGGGCGTAGAGCCCGGTCAGCGCTTCGAGGTCGGCGATGCGGATATGCTCGTCCACCTTGTGCATGGTGGGGCCGGGGAGGCCGAACTCAACCACCGGGCAGTACTCGGCGATGAAGCGCGCATCCGAGGTGCCGCCGGCGGTCGAGAGCTCGGGCGGGATGCCGGTGGAGCGGGCGATGGACTCGATCAGTGTGTCGACGCCGCCATCGAGCGGCGACAGGAACACCCGCGACGGCCGGCCGAGCTGGACGAACTCGACGGTGGTGCCCTGCTTGTCGAGGTTGTCGATCACGTCGTTGACCGACTGCGTCAGGCTCTCGGGGCTCCAGCGGTCATTGTGGCGCACGTTGAAGCGCATGGTGACAGCGGCGGGGATGACGTTGCCGGTGGGGTTGCCGACATCCACCGTGGTGAACTCAAGGTTCGACGGCGGAAAATGCTCGGTGCCGTCGTCGAGCTTGCCGGAGAGCGCGGTGACGAGTGCTGCCGCGACCGGGATGGGATTGTTCGCACGGTCGGGGTAGGCGACGTGCCCTTGCGTGCCGGTGACCCTGATCTGCCCGCTGAACGAGCCGCGCCGCCCGATCTTGATTGAGTCGCCGACCCGTAGCGTGGCGCTCGGCTCACCGACGATGGCGAAATCGAAGCGGTGGCCCTGGGCCTCGGCCCACGCCATCAGCTTGTCGGTGCCGTTCACCGAATCCGCTTCCTCGTCATTGGTGATGGCGAGGGATATGCGGGCATCGGCTGGCGCCTGCGCGAGGGCCGCAACGAACGCCGCGATGCCCGACTTCATGTCGGCGGCGCCGCGGCCGTAGATCAGGCCATCGGCGATGTCTGCCGCAAAGGGCGGGTGCTGCCAGCTCGCCGTATCGCCCGGCGGCACCACATCGGTGTGCCCGGCAAACAGCAGGTGCTTGCCGGCGCTGCCCCGCGTCGCGAACAGGTTATCGACCAGATACGACCCATCCCCCTCGAACCGCACCCGCGTGCAGGTGAAGCCGAGCGGGGTGAGCACCGCTTCGAGGACATCGAGCACGCCCTCTTCAGCCGGCGTGACGGAGGGGCGGCGGATCAGGTCTTGGAGGAGAGTAAGGGCGTCGGGCATCGCAAAGTCCCCGTAAAATAGATATCAGCGGGCCCGGCGCCCTGCGGAAGGCACTACCTGTTGAACTTGTCGTCGAAGCGGTCTTCGTTCATCGTAAGAAGTATGATCCCCTCGAAGAATGCCACGATAGCCGGGATGAACGTCCAAAAGAAGATGAGGTAGATGACTCCCCATCCACCTTGGCCCAGATAGAATTTATGTATTTCGAGCCCACCGAGAAACAGTGCCAGAAGCCCGGCGACGATCTTGGTCTTCTCTCCGCCCTTGGAAGATCTCTGCGTTGCTCCACAGTTCGGGCAACTACGTGCAGTCTTGTGGACTGGCTTTCCGCAGCCGCTACAAAACTTCATATCGGCGCCAATGGGAGCATTGTTCCCGTACGGCGAGGCTTGGATGTTGGTCACGACTGATTCCCCCAGACAATTGGACACGATTAGTTCAGCCGCAACGCCGAGACAATCGTCGTGTTGTAGCGCGTCGGATTAATCCCGCAGCAGTTCGTTGATGCCCGTCTTGCTGCGGGTCTGGGCGTCCACGGTTTTGACGATGACCGCGCAGTAGAGGTTCGGGCCGGGGTTGCCGTTGGGGAGGGGCTTGCCGGGGAGGCTGCCGGAGACGACGACGGAGTAGGGCGGGACCTTGCCGATGTGGATTTCGCCGGTCGAGCGGTCGACGATCTTGGTCGAGCCGGAGATGAACACGCCCATCGAGACGACCGAGCCCTCGCCGACGATGACGCCTTCGACGATTTCGGAGCGGGCGCCGATGAAGCAGTTGTCCTCGATGATGGTGGGGTTGGCCTGCATGGGTTCGAGCACGCCGCCGATGCCGACGCCGCCCGACAGGTGCACGTGCTTGCCGATCTGCGCGCACGAGCCGACGGTGACCCAGGTGTCGACCATGGTGCCCTCATCGACATAGGCGCCGACGTTGACGAAGCTCGGCATCAGGATGACGTTGCGGGCGACGAAGGCCGACTTGCGCGCCACGGCGCCCGGCACGGCCCTCAGGCCAGCCTCGCGGAAGGTGTTCTCGCTCCAGCCCTCGAACTTGGTCGGCACCTTGTCCCACCACGAGCTGCCGTTCGGGCCGCCGGGCATCATCCGGTTGTCGTTGAGGCGGAAGCTGAGCAGTACCGCCTTCTTCAGCCACTGGTTGACGGTCCACTCGGTGGGTGCCTGCCGCTCGGCAACGCGGACCTGACCCGAGTCGAGCAGGTTCAGCGCCTCGTTCACCGCCTCGCGCACTGGCCCTTGCGTGTTCGCGTTGATCTCGGCGCGCGCCTCCCAGGCGGCATCGATGGTCTGGGCGAGATCGGCGTGGGACATGGGAGCTTTCCGGGCGGAGGGGTTGAGGCGGGCGGACATTAGCCGCTAAGCCCGGCCTGTCAACGATCCTTAACCTCGCCCATGCGACCAATGGGCCCACTCGTGGTCGCGCTTCCGAACCGGAAAAGTCTGCAACTTTTCCTGGAAACGCTCCGCCCTTTGGAGACGCCAGAATGGCCAGAACCCGGCACACGCCGCTTCGCACATCGGCAGAAGACATCGATGCGGCCAAGCACGCAGCCGAAACCGACCAGACCCGGGCGCCGGCCTTTCGCCTGGCCTTCGCCGACGATGACTTCCTGACGTCGGAGGACCTGCGCGGCGTCCGCTTCCAGCTCGAATACCTGAAGCCGGAGTTCGAGCTGCGGCGCCGCGGCATCAATTCGACGGTGGTGCTGTTCGGCGGCGCGCGCATCCCCGAGCCGGGCAAGCCCGCCTGGGCGGCGCGCAACGAGGTGCAGAAGAAGAACCTCGAACTCGCCAGCAAGTACTATGACGAGGCGCGCAGGTTCGCCCAGTATGCCTCGGTGACCTCGCAGGCGACGGGCTACAAGGATTTCGTGGTGACGACGGGCGGTGGTCCCGGCGTGATGGAGGCCGGCAATCGCGGCGCGGCCGATGTCGGGGCGCCGAACATCGGGCTCAACATCGTGCTGCCGCACGAGCAGACGCCCAACGCCTACATCACCCCGGACCTGTGCTTCAATTTTCACTACTTCGCGACGCGCAAGATCCACTTTTTGCTGCGGGCGCGGGCGGTGGCCATCTTCCCCGGCGGCTTCGGCACCATGGACGAGTTCTTCGAGACGCTGACACTGATCCAGACCGGCCGCATGGACCGCGTGCCGCTGCTGTTGTTCGGCGGCGAGTTCTGGAAGAAGATCATCAACTTCGACGCGCTGGCCGAGGCGGGCACGATCTCGCCCGACGATCCGAACCTGTTCACCATCGTCGACAGCGCCGAAGAAGGCTGGGACGTGGTGCGCCGCCACTACAAACTGCCGGCAGTGAAGCTGAAGGCGGGTTGAAGCGGGCTGCATTCCATCAGGCCAATGTTGTATGGTGGGGCATGAACTACGTTCAGCCTGACAAGCCTGTTCCGGAATCGACTGCAGCCAGTCTCGCTCGTAGCGAGGCTCAGATTGCAGCCGGCCGGACAGTGCCGCTGGAGCCGGTACTCGATCGCCTCCGCGCCAGCATCGCCCGCATGCAGGACGACGAAAAGCCGGAAACGCCTGCGCTCTAGAACCGGGCGAACCGCTGCTCGACCTTCTGCGCGAACTTTTCTCGCGCTTCCGGCGAGATGTCGTAAACGGAGTGCTGCGCGAGATAGAGTTGCTTCACGCCAAGGCCGCCGCAAGTAGCCTTCAACCCGCGCAGCAGCACCTTTTTTGCCGGATCCTGCATCAATAGCCTGTTGTAGAACCAGGGCGCGCCGCAGGTGGTGACCACGCCCATCCGGGTGCGGTTCACCAGAGCCGGCTTGATGAGTCCGCCGCCCGGCGGCTGTTCAAAGGCAATACCCGGACGCCACACGCGATCGAAATAGCCTTTGAGGATCGCCGGCAGGCCCACCCACCAGGTGGGAAAGCAGAACACACAGGCCTCGGCCCATTTCAGCGCGTCGACATAGATTTTCAGGTCCTGCGGCGGCGGCCGAGACGGGTCCTCGTGCCCGCGCCACTCGTCCTCCCCCATCACCGGGTCGAACTGCATCGCGTAGAGGTCGAAGTCGATGACCTCGTCGCCCCGCGCCTTGAGCGTCCGCAGGATACGCTGGTGCAGCGACGCGGTGTAGCTGTCGGCTGCTGGATGCGCATAGACGACGTTGACCTTCATGGCGAGCGGTCCCTGCGATCATCCGACTACGGCAGCTTGACCAGGAACCCCGCGAGGTCCGCCGTGACGTGGTGCACGTGGTCGCCGCCGGTGCGGTCGAGTTCCCAGGCTTCGACCTGGTGGTGGGCGAAATCCGCGCCGGCCACGACCTGAACCGTCACCATGCCGGTCTCGTGCGGGACGAGGAGGTTCTTTTCGAGGTCGTCGAACATGGCGGCGCGGCGCGCATCGATGCCGTGCTTTTCGAAGAACGTGTCGTAGGCCTCGCGCAGCGGCTTGGGGCGGTAGCTCATGGCGCGGATGTCGAAGATGTCCTCGAACAGCGCATCGGCATCGCCGAGCCGGCGGAGCACCGAGGTGGCGTGCCCGACATCGCCGTTGGTGAGGATGAACTTGCGGCCCGGCAGCCGCTTGATCGCCTCGATCAGCCCGGGATGCTCGGAGACCGGCGAATAGTCGATGGCGTGCACGGTGTTGAGGAAGTGGTCGGGATCGACCGAATGGCGCTGCATCAGGCCGTTCAGGGTGGTGCCGTAGTCGCGGTAGTAGGTCTTCTGCAGGGCCCGCGCCTGGTCATACGGTAACTGTGTCACCCCGACCATGTAGTCTGAGATCAGCAGGTCGATCTGCGCGAACAGGTTGCATTCGCGCGGGTAGAGCGTGTTGTCGAGGTCGAAGACCCAGTCGGTGACGTGGGACAGCGAGCGGGGGAGGTCGGTCGTGGATACGGTCAGCTTTTCGGTCATGGGCGGAATATACAGCACTCCGCCCGATTTCACATCCTTGCGCAAATTGCAGGGCTGCTGCGCGCTCACTGCGCTCAATCAATCACTTGATTGACAGGTCCGGTTAGCGTATCACGCCGCCGAAAACGGAGGCGTCATGTCGGCCATTACGGCACAGAAACGCGAAAGCACCGAAGATCGGCGCGCGGCGATTGCCATCGCGGCGCGCGAACTGATCGTCGAGAAGGGCGTCGAGGGACTCAGGACCCGCGAGATCGCTGACCGCGTCGGCATCAACATCGCGACGCTGCACTACCACGTGCCGACCAAGGAAGCGCTGATCGGCCTCGTCGCCGAGACGTTGAAGACCGAATTCCGGGCCCAGTCGCTGCTGCGGCCGCGGGCCCACCTGTCGGCGGTCGAGCGACTGGAGCACGAACTCTACGATTTCCGCGAGATGTACAACGAGCAGCCCGAGATCATCGCCGTGATGGGCGAACTGAGCGAACGCTCGCGCCGCGACCCCCTCATCAAGGCGGCGATCGCGCCCATGCAGGGCATGTGGCATCGCATGGTGGCCGACATCATGGCCGCGGGGCGCACCGAGGGCAGCTTCCGGCCAGACCTCGATCCCGAGCCCGCCGCGACCATTTTCGTCGGCGCGCTGATTGCATTCGGTCGCAGCGGCGACCTTTCGAACGACACCTACGAGCGGCTTTGCGCGGAACTCCGCCGCTTCGTCCGCCACCCCGACTCGAGCAAGGACTGACGAGATGAGCCAACCCTTCCAAGTGCCCCAGTCCAAGGCGGAAGCCGACCCGCGTCGCTGGGTGGCGCTGTTCGTGCTGCTGCTCGCCAGTTTCATGAACCTGATCGACGTAACCATCGTGAATGTCGCGCTGCCCAGCCTTATGCGTGACTTCAACGCCGGGCCCAACGAGATCGAGTGGGTGGTCGCGGCCTTCGTGCTGGCCTTTGCGCTCGGCCTGCTGCCCTTCGGCCGGCTCGGCGATATCGTCGGGCGCACCCGGATGTTCCTCATCGGCGTCGCGCTGTTCACCCTTGCCTCGGCCCTGTGCGGCCTCGCGCCCTCGATGGACTGGCTCATCGGCGCCCGCGCGCTGCAGGGCCTCGCCGGCGCCATCATGACGCCGCAGGTGCTGGCCATCGCGCAGGTCACCTTCCCGCCCGAGGAGAAGGGCCAGGCGTTCTCGCTGTTCGGGCTCAGCGCCGGGCTTGCCGCCGTGTCGGGGCCGATTCTCGGCGGCTTGCTGATCGGTGGCGATTTCTTCGGGCTCGACTGGCGGCCGATCTTCCTCGTCAACATCCCGGTGGGCATCGCCGCCGTGGTGGCCGGCTGGTTCCTCATTCCCCGCACCCCGGGCAACCCGGGCATGCGCAACGACTTCGTCGGCATCGCGCTCTTCGCCGTCGCGAGCGTCGCGCTGGTATTTCCGCTCGTCGAGGGTCGGGCCTATGGCTGGCCGCTGTGGGCCTTCGGGCTGGTGGCGGTTTCGCTGGTGGCAACGGCACTGTTCGTGCTGTGGCAGCGCCACCGCGCGCAGACCGATGCGCCGCAACTCCTCAACTACAGCCTCATTTCCAACCCCAACTACCTGCTGGGGCTGCTGGTCACCACGATCTTCGCTTCGGGCATTCCCGCCATGTTCATCGTGCTGTCGCTGATGCTGCAATCGGGCTTCGGCTTCACGCCGCTCGAATCGGGGCTCACCAACACGCCGTTCTCGGTTGGTGTACTGACGGTGTCGCTGCTCATCGGCCGGCTGGGGCAACGCTACCTCAAGGAGCGGCTGATGGTGGGCGCGGCGCTGCTGGTCGTCGGCATCGGCTGGCTCGACTTCATCATCTTCGGGCTCGGCGACAGTGTCGACCACTGGACGCTGCTGCCGCCGCTGCTGCTGGCCGGCATCGGGCTCGGCATCGGCTTTTCGGGGCTGTTCCAGACGGTGCTGTCGAGTGTGCCGGCGCGCGACGCGGGCGCCGGCTCTGGTGCGCTGCAGGCCTTCCAGTAGATCGGTGGTGCGCTGGGCGTCGCGGTGGTGGGCGAGGTGTTCTTTTCAGCCCTCGCCGGCAACCTCGCGGCTGGCGAAACACCGCAGGCCGCATATGCCGCTGCCGCCGGCCCCGCCATCATCTACCAGATCGTGAGCTTCGGGCTCGTGGTGATCCTCGTGCCGTTCCTCAAGATCCGGCCGCCGTCGGCCGGTCAGGGCAGGGCGCCCGGTGCGCCCCACGTCGTCGCCGAGGCATAGGCCTGCGGGTCGCGCCGTGGCCGGTTAACCACTGGTAAACCAGATATATTGAAAGCTGTTCAAATGTCATGAACCGGCCCGGCCTCGCCCACATTCCCGCCCCGGACCGATGCGACCACCGGTGCATCGATTTGCCGGAGACCGACCATGACCAGTTCCATCACCACCTTCATCGCCACCGCCCTGGTGCTGTTCACACTGGGTCAGGCGCTGGCCCATCCGGCCAGGGTCGCAGCACACACGCCGCAGGGCGCATGGGGAACTGAGCT
>CAMDAL010000012.1 GCA_945888565.1 Devosia equisanguinis
GATCTCGCGGCCATCACTCAGGATCAGCTCGACCGCCTCGTCGCCGCCTACAACGACACCCCCAGAAAATGCCTTGCCTTCCGAACCCCCACCGAGGTCTTCTCAGACATCATCAACCGTGTTGCACTTCAACCGTGACTCCACCTCCCCGCTTTCGCGGGGATGACACCGTTGGGGAGCTTTCCCCCTGGGTGGCCTGATCCCGGGCGACTAAGGATGTTAGCGTCGGCATTCGAACAGTTGGCATCGCCCGACAAACGCCCTAACGTCGCCCCCTTCCGATCCTCGCCCCGCCGAGCCTGATGGACCAAGCGACCTATAGCGCCCCGGGCGTCGCCGACGCCTCGGCGGTCACGCCGATGATGGGGCAATTCCTCGAGATCAAGTCAGTCAATCCGGGCTACCTGCTCTTCTACCGGATGGGCGATTTCTACGAGATGTTCTTCGAGGATGCCGAGATCGCCAGCCAGGCGCTCGGCATCGTGCTCACCAAGCGCGGCAAGCACCAGGGCGCCGACATTCCGATGTGCGGGGTGCCGATCCATGCCGCGCAGGATTACCTCAAGAAACTGATCGGGCTCGGGCATCGCGTCGCCATCTGCGAGCAGATCGAGGACCCGGCCGAGGCGAAGAAGCGCGGCTCCAAGTCGCCGGTGAAGCGCGACGTGGTGCGACTCGTCACCCGCGGCACCATCACCGAGGACGACCTCCTACCCACACGCGGGTCGAACTACCTCGCGGCACTCAGCATGGTGCGGCACGGCGAGACCGATTTTGCGCTCGCCTTCGCCGATGTATCGACCGGCGAGACGGCGGTGCTCGACATTACCGCCGCGGCGCTGGCCGATGAAATCGCCCGCATCGACCCGGCGGAACTGCTGCTGACCGACGCGGCGCTTGAGGCGCTGCGGGCCGCCAAGGTGCTGCTGCCCGAAGGGGCGCTGTCACTGCTGTCGACGGACGCTTTCGACAGCGAACTCGGCGCCAAACGGATTGCTGCCGCCTTCCCCGGTGGCACGGTGGACCCGACGGCGTTCTCGCGCGCCGGGCGGGCGGCACTCGGCGCGCTGTGCGACTATGTGCGCGAGAGCCAGAAGGGCGTGCCCGTGGCGCTGCGCCCACCGGCAGAGGAGCGGGTCGCCGGGCACATGGCGATCGATGCCGCTACCCGCGCCTCGCTCGAACTGCTGGTGACGCAGCGGGGGCAGGAGAAGGGTGCGCTGCGCAGCGAGATCGATCTCTGCGTCACCCCGCCGGGCTCGCGCCTCCTCGCCCGGCGGCTCGCGGCGCCGCTGGCCGATGCAGCGGGGATCAACGCCCGGCTCGATGCGGTGACGGCGCTCGTCGCCGACGGGCTGCTGACCCAACGCCTGCGGGCCGAACTCAAGGCGGTGCCGGACCTCACCCGGGCGCTGACCCGCGTCGCGCTCGAACGGGGCGCGCCACGCGACCTGCGGGCCATCGCCATTGCCGCGGGCGGCGCCATGGCACTGGCGCAACGGCTGGTGACGCTCGCCGATGCACCGGCAGAGCTGAGCGCAATCATCGCGACGCTGCAGGACGCTCCGGCAACACTGGCATCGGAACTGCTTGCCGCCATCGACGAGGAACCGCCGCTGCTCGCCCGCGACGGCGGTTTCATCGCCAAGGGTTACGATGCGGGCCTCGACGCCGAGCGGGCGCTGGCGTCGGAAACCCGTGCGGTCGTCGCCGCCCTGCAGGCCCGGCTGATCGAGGAGACCGACGTCAGGTCGCTGAAGATCCGGCACAACGGCGTGCTGGGCTACTTCGTCGAGGTGCCGCAGGCGCATGGCGGCAAGCTGCTCGAAGCGCCGCATCGCGACACGTTCATCCACCGCCAGACGATGGCGAACGCGATGCGCTTCAGCACGAGGGAACTGGCGGAGCTGGAAGGCCGCATCGCCAAGGCACACGATGCGGCGCTCGCCATCGAAACGGCGATTTTCTCGCGGCTATGCGCTGCCGTGCTGGCCGAGACCGACCGGTTGCGGGCCATTGCCGATGCGCTCGCCGCGCTCGACGTGACTGCAGCATTGGCGCAGCTGGCCACGACACGGAACTTCTGCCGTCCAGCGGTCGATACCAGCATGGCGTTCCGGATCGAGGGCGGCCGGCATCCGGTGGTCGAGACCAATGTGCGGGCGCAGAACGAGGTGTTCGTCGAGAACGACTGCGACCTGTCGGGCGGAGCGCTGTGGCTGGTCACCGGGCCTAACATGGGCGGCAAGTCCACCTTCCTGCGGCAGAACGCGCTGATCGCGGTGCTGGCGCAGATGGGCGGCTACGTGCCGGCGTCCTCGGCGCATATCGGTGTCGTCGACCGGGTGTTCTCCCGCGTCGGGGCGTCGGACGATATCGGCGGGGGCCGCTCGACCTTCATGGTGGAGATGGTGGAAACCGCCGCTATCCTCAACCGGGCGACGGCAAGATCACTGGTTATATTGGACGAGATCGGGCGGGGCACGGCGACGTTCGACGGACTCTCGATCGCCTGGGCTTCGGTGGAGGCGCTGCACGACCAGACCGGCTGCCGCGCCCTGTTCGCCACGCATTTCCATGAGATGACCGCGCTGTCGAAGACGCTGGCGCGGGTCACCAACCACACCATGAAGGTGCGGGAGTGGGAGGGCGAGGTGGTGTTTCTGCACGAAGTCGCCGAAGGCGCCGCGGACCGCTCCTACGGCATCCAGGTTGCAAAGCTCGCGGGGCTTCCCGAAAGTGTGCTGGCCCGGGCGCGAAACGTACTCAATGTGCTCGAACAGCGCTCTTCCGGCGGAAAAGGTGCCGTGCTAGACGATCTTCCGCTCTTTGCGCACCAGCCGCCCCCGGCGAAGGCGACCGTTAATCCCCTCTATGACAGGATCGACCAGGTGCGCCCCGACGATCTGACACCCCGGCAGGCGATCGACCTTATTTACGAGCTTAAGAAAATCCGCGATGCAGCTCGCCGAACCTGAACGCCCGCGTTTCCACCTGGTAACGGCAGACGCCATCCTCACCGACATCAGGACGCTGGTGGGAGCCGACGCCCCGAAGGCAGCCGAAACCCGGGCCCGTATCCTGGCCCACCTGAAATCCGTCCTCGCCGACGCCCGCAGGAGCGCGGAAGCGGAACTGCGCGCCAATGGCAAGGGCACGCGCTGCGCCATGAACCTCAGCGCGGCCGAGGACGAGATTATCCGCGCCATCCACCTGTTCGCGGTGCGCTACGTCTATCCGGTCGACAACCCCTCGGGCGCCGAGATGATCTCGATCGCCGCGGTGGGCGGCTATGGCCGCGGCACGCTGGCGCCGGGCTCCGACATCGACCTGCTGTTCATCCTCCCCTACAAGCAGACGCCGTGGGGCGAACAGGTCACCGAGTACGTCCTCTACATGCTGTGGGACCTCGGCCAGAAGGTCGGCCACGCCGTCCGCTCGGTCGACGACTGCATCCGCATGGCGCGCTCCGACATGACGGTGCGGACCGCGACGCTGGAAGCGCGCTACCTCACCGGCGCCAAGGCGCTGTTCGAGGAACTGGTACTGCGCTTCGAGAACGACGTGGTGCCCAAGACCGGCCCGGAGTTCATTGCCGCCAAGATGGCCGAGCGCGACGAGCGCCACCGCCAGATCGGCAATACGCGCTACGTGGTCGAGCCCAACGTCAAGGAAGGCAAGGGCGGGTTGCGCGACCTGCACACGCTGTTCTGGATCGGCAAGTACTTCTACCGGGTCAAGACCAGCGCCGAGCTGGTCGAGAAGGGCGTGTTTTCGGCCGATGAACTGCGCACCTTCGTGCGCGCCGAGGACTTCCTCTGGGCCATCCGGTGCCACCTGCATTTCCTCACCGGAAGGCCGGAGGAGAAGCTGACCTTTGATGTGCAGCCGGACCTCGCCGACCGGCTGGGGTTCACCGAGCGCGCCGGCATGCTGGCGGTCGAGCGCTTCATGAAGCGCTATTTCCTCGTCGCCAAGGACGTGGGCGACCTGACCCGCATCTTCTGCACCTCGCTCGAATTCCATCACGCCAAACCGCTCGACATGGTGGGTCGCGTGCTGGCGCCGTTCAAACGCGGCAAGGTGGCGATCAGGGGCGAGGCAGATTTCGTCATCGAGGGGGGCCGGCTGAACGTGGCCGGCCCCGACGTGTTTCAGAAGGACCCGCGCAACCTGATCAAAGGGTTCATGCTGGCCGGCCGGCACGACCTGCACCTGCACCCCGACGCGATCAAGGAAATCCGCCGTTCGTTCAAGCTGATCGGCCATGAGCTCCGGAACGACCGGCAGGCCAACCAGTGGTTCCTCGAAATCCTGACGGCGCCGACCTATGTCGAGCGCATCCTGCGGCAGATGAACGAAAGCGGCGTGCTCGGTCGCTTCGTGCCGGATTTCGGCAAGATCGTCGCGCTGATGCAGTTCAACATGTACCACCACTACACGGTGGACGAGCACCTGATCCGCGCCGTGGGCGTGATGGCGGACATCGCCAATGGCGGGCTGCGCGAGCAGCTGCCGCTGACCCACGAGCTGCTGCCGCACCTCAACGATACGCGGCTGCTGTATGTCGCGCTGTTCCTGCACGACATCGCCAAAGGCCGGCCGGAAGACCACTCGATCGCCGGCGCCCGGATCGCCCGCAAGTTCTGCCCGCGGCTCGGGCTCGATGCGGCCGAGACGGATACCGTCGCCTGGCTGGTGGAGCACCACCTGCTGATGAGCGAGGTGGCGCAGTCGCGCGATATCCAGGACCCCGAGACGGCCAAGACCTTTGCCGACGTGGTGCAATCGCCGCAGCGGCTGGCGCTGCTGATGATCCTCACCGCCTGCGATATCCGGGCGGTTGGACCGGGTGTGTGGACCGGCTGGAAGGGTTCGCTGCTCCGCTCGCTCTACTATGCGACCGAGCCGCTGCTGTCGGGCGGGCACTCCAAGGTCACCCAGCGTGATCGCATCGAGGCCGCGCGCGACGAGCTGAGGCGGGCGCTGTCCGGCTGGCCGGCCGACGAGGTCGAGACCTATGTCGGGCGCCACTACGACCACTACTGGCTGCGGGCAGAAGCCGAGCTGCAGGCCGAGCACGCGAGGATGATCCGGACCGCCGACCAGGCGGGGCAGATGTTCGCCGGTTCGATCCGGGTGAAGGCCTTCGAGGGCATCACCGAGGTGTCGTTCTACACGCCAGACCACCCGCGGCTGCTGTCGCTGATCGCGGGGGCCTGCACGATGTGCGACGCCTCGATCATCGGCGCGCAGATCTTCTCGACCCGCGACGGCCGGGCGCTCGACACCTTCCGTCTCCGCCGCTCCTTCCAGTCCGACGAGGACGAGAAGGTGCGCGCCACCCGCATCATCGATACGGTCAAGCAGCTGCTGCAGGGCAAGCGGCAGGTGTTCATCGACCTGGGCAAGGAAAGCCGCCACAACAAGCGGCTGCGCCCGTTCAGCCTGCCGGCGCAGGTGCAGGTATCGAACGCCATCTCGGAGAAGTTCACCGTGATCGAGGTGATGGGCCTCGACCGCACGGGCCTCTTGCACCAGCTGACCCGGACGATTTCCGACCTCAACCTCACTATCGGCTCGGCCCATATCGGCACCTATGGCGAGAAGGCGGTGGACGTTTTCTACGTCACCGACCTCACCGGCCACAAGATCGAGTCCCGCCCCCGCCAGAAGAAGATCCACGAGGCCCTGCTCGGGGTGTTCCAGCGGGTGGGCGAGGACGAGAAGGTGGCCAGGGTGGCGAATGGGTAAGGCACCCACGCCTTCGGGCACTGGTCCAGTGAGCCTCTACCGCAACTTTCTCTCGGTCGGCGGGCTGACGCGGGTGTCACGCATCTTCGGGTTCATCCGTGATGCGCTGATGGCGGCGGTGCTGGGGATTTCGCCGGTATCGGACGCGTTCAATGCCGCGTTCCGCTTTCCCAACCTGTTCCGCCGGCTGTTCGCCGAGGGGGCGTTCAACACTGCCTTCGTGCCGATGTTCTCGTCGGCGCTCGAGAAAGAGGGCAACGAGGGGGCGAAGGAACTGGCTGGCCGGATCATGAGCTGGCTGGTCGTGGTGATCCTCGTCGTCACCATCCTCGTCGAGATCTTCGCCGAGCAGATCATGGTGCCGTTCGTGCCCGGGTTCCTGAACGATCCGGAGAAGTTCGAGCTTACGGTCTTCCTCACGCGGATCATGTTCCCGTATCTCGCCTGCATGTCGCTGATGGCGGCCTATGCGGCGATCCTCAACAGCGTCGGCCGCTTCTTTGCCGCGGCCTTCGCGCCGGTGGTGCTGAATATCGTCAATATCGGCGCCTTGATCCCGCTGGCGCTGCTGACGCTCGAGGACCGGGATACGGCGTTCTGGGTGGCCATTGCCACCATGGCCGGCGGCATCGCGCAGCTGGCGCTCGTGTATTTCGCCATCCGCCGCGCCGGTTTCCTGCCGCGGCTGCGGTGGCCGAAGGTCGATGCGGAGGTGCGGCGCTTCTGGACGCTGGCGGTGCCGGCGATCCTCGCGGGCGGCATCACGCAGATCAACATCTTCGTCGGCACGGTGATCGCCTCGGGCGCCGATGAGGTGATGTCGATCATCTACAATGCCGACCGGCTGTACCAGCTGCCGCTCGGCATCATCGGCATCGCCATCGGCACCGTGCTGCTGCCCGAGCTCAGCCGGCACATTGGAGCCGGCCGCGACCTTGAAGCGCGGGCGAGCCAGAGCCAGAGCCTGTTTCTGTCGATGCTGCTGAGCATGCCGGCTGCCGGGGCGCTGATCGGGCTGGCGCTGCCGATCGTCCGCGTGCTGTTCGAGCGCGGTGCGTTCGGGCCGGAGGACAGCGTCAACGTCTCGCAGGCGCTGATCGCGTTTGCCGTCGGCGTGCCCGCCTTCGTGCTGATCCGGGTGCTGCAGCCCGGCTTCTTTTCGCGCCAGGACACGAAGACGCCGACCTGGTTTGCGGCGATCTCGCTGGTGATCAACGTCGTGCTGTCGCTGGCGCTGTTCGGCAGCCTGAAGCATGTGGGCATTGCGCTCGCCACCTCGATTGCGGCCTGGGTCAACGTCGTCCTGCTCGCCGCCGTGCTCGCCCGCCGCGGCTATTTCCGCCTCGACGCCAAGGAGTGGCGGCAGGAGCTGATGATCGCCGTGATGACCGTGGTGATGGCGGTGGCGCTCTATGGTGGGGTGGTGCTGCTCGGTCCGGTGTTCGACCCCGGCTATTTCTTTCCGCTGCAGGCGCTGGCGCTGCTGGGGCTCTGCGTGTTTGGCGCCGGGCTCTATTTCGGGCTGCTGCACGTCACCGGGGTGCAGCGTCTCGGTGCCCTGCTCCGCCGCTTCAAGCGCACGAAAAAGGCCTGACCGCTTGCGGACAGCGGTCCGGATGCGCGATAAGCCGTGCCTCTTTCAGGGAATACTGCCATGGCCTTCACCCCGCGCGTCTTTTCCGGCATCAAGCCGTCCGGCGACCTGCACCTCGGCAACTATCTCGGCGCGATCCGCCGCTTCGTGCCGCTGCAGGAAACGCATGAGACGATCTACTGCGTCGTCGACATGCACGCGATCACCGTGTGGCAGGACCCCGAGGACCTGCGGCGCTGGACCTACGAGATCGCGGCGGCCTATATCGCGGCCGGGCTCGATCCGAACAAATCCATCATCTTCAACCAATCCCAGGTGGTCGAGCACGCCGAACTGGCGTGGATCTTCAACTGCGTGGCGCGCGTCGGCTGGATGACGCGCATGACCCAGTTCAAGGACAAGGCTGGCGCCGAGGGTGGAGAGAATTCCGAAGCGGTTTCGCTCGGGCTGTTCGCCTATCCCTCGCTGATGGCGGCCGATATCCTGCTCTACAAGGCGACGGCGGTGCCGGTGGGGGACGACCAGCGCCAGCACCTCGAACTGACCCGCGACATCGCCAAGAAGTTCAACCACGACTTTGCGAAGCAGATCGCGGCGAACGGCTCCGACGAGGAATTCTTCCCGCTGACCGAGACCCTGTCGACCGGCCCGGCCATGCGCGTCATGTCGCTCAAGGACGGCAAGAAGAAGATGTCGAAGTCGGACGCGTCCGACATGTCGACCATCTACATGATGGACGACGCCGACACGATCGCCAGGAAAATCAAGCGGGCCACCACCGACCCCGAAATGCTGCCGACCGAAGCCGCCGGGCTCGCAGGCCGGCCGGAAGCCGAGAACCTCGTCGCCATCTTAGCCGCCCTGTCTGACCGCTCGGTCGATGACGTGCTCAGCGAATATGGCAACAATGGCTGGGGCAAGTTCAAGCCGGCGCTGGCCGAGCTGGCCGTCACCGTGCTGTCGCCCGTCGCCACCGAGATGAAGCGGCTCGTCGCCGATCGCGGCGAGATGGACAACATCCTCCGCAAGAACGCCGAGCGCGCGCGGGCCATTGCCCAGCCGATCATGGACGATGTTCGCAAGATCGTCGGCTTCGTTCGATAGCGCACCCGCCATCGTTTGCCGGCGCGCTTGCGCGTTGCCGGGCCGAGTGGGACAATGACACTCCAACGTGAAGGTGGGCGCCTTGGCTGAGACCGAACGCGACTACAAGCGCAAGTTTCTCGTCGTCGTCGACGAGAGCAAGGAAACCGACCGGGCCCTGGCGTTCGCCGCCCACCGGGTAAAGCGCACCGGTGGCTCCGTCGTGCTGCTGACGGTGATCGACAGCCAGGAATTCACGCAGTTCCTCGGCGTCGAGGACGTGATGCGCGCAGAAGCGCGCGACAATGCCGAACGGCTGATCGACGCCAAGCTGGCGCGTATTGCGCAGTGGGGCGAGCAGATTCGCACCGAGACGGTGATCCGCGAGGGCGACCTCGTCAGCGAGATCGGACGGCTGATCGCTGCGGACCCCGGCATCGCCATCCTGGTGCTCGCGGCTTCGAACTCCAAGGAAGGGCCAGGGCCGCTCATCACCGACTTTGCAGCCCGTACCGGAAACCAGGCGCTGCCGGTGATCGTCACCATCATTCCGGGCACCCTGTCGGACGAGCAGATCATCGCCGTGACATGACGGCCATGCGCGGCGGCATCGGTGCGGACCTTGCGTTCCGGCCGCCAAAACACTACTTTAGAAATGTTCTAACACGATTTCAGAGGGCGTTTTTCCGCCATGTTCATCCAGACCGAAGCGACGCCGAACCCCGCGACCCTGAAGTTCCTGCCCGGCCGCGACGTGCTCGTTGGTGAACCGCGCGATTTTCGCACCGTCGAATCCGCGGTTCCATCGCCGCTGGCCGCAGCGCTGTTCGAGGTAGCGGGCGTCGAGGGCGTGTTCCTCGGCTCCGACTTCATTTCGGTGACCAAGAACGAGGCCGACTGGAGCCATATCAAGCCGGCGATCCTCGGCGTGATCATGGAGCACTTCCTGTCCGGCAAGCCGGTGATCGGCGTCGGCACGGCCGAAGTCGAGGCGACCGAAGAGTTCTTCGAGCCGGAGGATTCCGAAACCGTCGAGGTCATCAAGGAGCTGCTGTCGACCCGCGTGCGTCCGGCAGTGGCGATGGACGGCGGCGACATCACCTTCAAGGGCTTCAAGTCCGGCACCGTCTACCTGCACATGCAGGGCGCCTGCTCGGGCTGCCCGTCGTCCACTGCGACGCTGAAGAGCGGCATCGAGAACCTGCTCCGGCATTTTGTGCCCGGTGTCGAGGACGTCCAGCAGATCTGATCGAACCGGATCATCGATAAGTTCAAGCGCTCGGCCCAGCCGGGCGTTTTTTCGTTCGTACAGTCGCTGTGCGCGTGCCGCCCCCTCCACCAGCCTTCGGCTGGTCCCCCTCCCCCGCCAAGGCCGTGGAGGACCACCGGCGACCTCGGTGCCTGCCAAGGTTCAGAGGGCTGCCACGCGCTCCGAGAGCCCGGCGAACACCTTCCAGTTGCGCTGGGTCATGGTGACCCGCAACAGCTTTTCTATCTTCAGTTTCGTTGCCGCCGGATCGGGATAGTCGACGACGAGGTGCGCCCCGACGATGGCGAACTTTTCCGGACCGGCCCAGTCGCGCAGCGGCGTCCAGTCCGGTGCCTCGTGGAACGAGCAGACGCCAAGGGCCGCTGGCCGGGCAAAGGCCGCCTGCGGGAACGGATTGGCCGCCACCACCTCGGCCATCTGCGCCGGGGTTTGCACGAACACCTCCTGCGCGGCGCCGAGGTCGAAGCCGGCCACCGCTTCCTGCACCAGCGCGCGCGCCGCTTTGGCGCCCTTGCGGGTGCGGAAGACGATGTTGCCGGTGTTGCCGACGGTCGTCACGTCCTCGAGCCCGAGGTCTTCGCAGGCGTCGCGTAGCGCCGCCATGCGCATCTTCGCGTGGGTGACCGGGCCGATGGCCCGGATCAGCGCCACGTAGGCCGGCATCAGGCGATCTCGATGTCGCAGCGATGCGTGTAGTCGCGGTCGGGGCCGTAGATGGTCGAGGGGAAGTGCGGGTGGTGCACCGCGTCGGGGAAATCCTGATCCTCGAGGCAGAAGCCGGAGTGCCTGCCGAACTGCTTGCCTTCGGCGTTCACGTTGGACCACACCGAGTTGTAGAACTGCAGGCCGGGCCGATCGGTCCAGAGCTTCAGCGTCAGAGAATTATCGGGCGCAGTGACGATCGCCACCGGGTCCTCGAAGCGGCGGCCGGTCGCCAGCACCAGGTTGCCATCATAGTCGATCGGCCCGCCGTTCGCGTCGCGCAGTGTCCGGGCGGTGTTGAAGTCCCAGTCGGTGCCGGCCACCGGCAGGATGGTGCCGGTGGGGATCAGGTCTTCCCCGAGGTCGGTGTAGGCGGGGGCCAGCAGCTGATAGCGGTGGTCGAGGATGTCCTTGCCGGTGCCGAGATTGAAGTACTGGTGCTGCACCACGTTGATCGGGGTGCGCTTGTCGGTGGTGGCGTGGAGGTCGAGCCGCAGGCGGTTGCCGGTCAGCGTATAGGTGGCAGTGAACGTCACGGTGCCGGGAAAGCCGGCATGGCCCTCGGGCGACACGTGGGTGAAGCGCACCGCATTGTTCATGGTGTCGGTCTCGCCGCGCCAGACGACGCGGCCCAGCCCCTGCGACCCGCCGTGCAGCGTGTGCTTGCCCATGAAGTTGGCGGGCGTCTTGTAGGTGACCCCATCGAGCTCGAAACTCGCTCCGGCGATGCGGTTGGCGACGCGGCCGGCCAGCGAACCGAAGCTCGGCGAGTCGGTGGGGTAGGCATCGAACTTGTCGAACCCGAGCACCACCGAGCGCTTGGTCTGGCCTACGGGCACGCGCCAGTCGCGCACCGCCACGCCCCACGAGATGATGTCGACCTCGACACCGGTGTCGCTGACGAGCCTGAACTGCTCGACCTCGTTGCCCTCGAATGCGCCGAAGCGCTCCACCGAAACCGTCATGTCCGAGCTCCCTCAAAATCCGCGGAAGGTGTATCCGCAAACCGCGCCCCTAGGGAAGCCAAACGGTTGACGAAATGCCTCCGGCCCGCAAGTGTGGCCGGCAAGGGGGACTGCGTATGGACGACCTGAAGCGCCGGGCGACGGTGCACGACGTAGCGCGCGAGGCCGGCGTTTCGCTCGCCACTGTCGACCGCGTGCTGAACGGCCGGCCGGGCGTCCGTGGCGAGACCGCCGAGAAGGTGGCGGATGCCATCCGCAGCCTCGATTTTCGCCGCGACGTATCGGCGTCGCTGCTGGCGCGCGCGCGGGACCTGTCGGTGACGTTCCTCATCCCTGATGGCAGCAACGCCTTCATGGCCTCGCTGAACGCCGCCATCACCCGCCATGCGCAGGCGCTGAAGGGGGAGCGGCTGTCGATCGTGGCCCGCCCGATCCACGCCTTCGACCCGGCTGCGCTGAGCGCGGCGATCATGGCGCTCGACCCCAAGACCACCGACTGCGCGGTGATCGTCGCCACCGAGCACGAGACTGTCCGCCGCGCCGTCGAAGCCGCGAGCAAGCGCGGCATCGCCGTGGTGACGCTGGTGTCCGACTTGCCGGGGTCGACGCGACGCCATTTCGTCGGCATCGACAATGTCGCCGCCGGCCGCACTGCCGCGTCGCTGATGGGCCGGTTCTGCCCCGAGGGCCGCATCGGCATTCTCGCCGGCTCGCTGGGGCTGCGCGACCATCGCGAGCGGCTTGAGGGGTTCACCGCCGTGATGGAGGCGGAGTTCCCTGGGCATGAACTGATCGGGCCGCGCGAGGGGTTTGACGACGACATGCTGACCGAGGCGGCCGTCACCGAACTGCTGGGCGGGCCGCCGCTCGCCGGCATCTACAATCTGGGGGCCGGCAATGCCGGGCTCATCGCCGCGCTGGGCAAGCATGGCGACAGCGGGCGGATCCGGGTCGTGGCGCACGAACTGACCGACGCGACCCGCAACGGCCTGCGTTCAGGCGCCATCGACGTGGTGCTCGACCAGAACCCGGACGGCGAAATTGCCGCCGCGCTGGCGGTCGCCCGGGGCTTTGCGATGGGTGACTCGGCCCATCATCCCGCCCCGCAGCCGGCACCCATTGAAATCGGCTTGTTTCTGCGCGACAATCTGCGCTAGGGCAAAATCACAAGAATGGCCCGCAGGGAGGACGACCGGATGCTTTGCATGACCTGTCATGAGGTACGTGCCTCATGACCTATCTCGGCATCGATATCGGGACCTCGGGCGTCAAGGCGCTGCTGATCGACCGCGCCGGCAGGCCGCTGGGCGAGGCGACGGCGAAATCGGTCGAGCCGGTGCGTCCGCATCCCGGCTGGTCGGAGCAGAACCCGTCTGACTGGTGGAACGCCACCATCGAGGCCATCGACGCGCTGAGCAAGTCGAACCCCGAGGACATGGCGAAGGTCCGGGGGATCGGGCTTGGCGGGCACATGCATGGCGCCACGCTGCTGGACAAGGACGACAAGGTTCTCCGCCCGTGCATTCTCTGGAACGATGGCCGCTCGGCTGCCGAATGTGCCGAGATGGAAGTGGCGCTGCCGCGCCTGCGCGACATTGCCGGCAACATCGCCATGCCGGGCTTCACCGCGCCGAAGATCGCGTGGGTGCGCAAGCACGAGCCCGAGGTCTTTGCGAAGCTGGCGAAGGTGCTGTTGCCCAAGGCCTATGTGCGGCTGCTGCTGACGGGCGAGCATGTCGAGGACATGTCGGATGCGGCCGGCACGCTGTGGCTCGACGTGGGCAAGCGCGACTGGTCGGATGAATTGCTGGCGGTGACCGGGCTCAACCGCTCGCACATGCCGCGCCTCGTCGAAGGCTCGGCGCCCTCGGGCACGCTGAAGCCCGAGTTCGCGAAGCGCTGGGGTATGTCCGGCAACGTCGTCGTGGCCGGCGGCGCGGGCGACAACGCGGCGGCCGCGTGCGGCATCGGCGCCATTCGGCCGGGCGAGGGTTTCGTGTCGCTCGGGACGTCGGGCGTGATCTTCGTTTCGAACGATCGATTCCGGCCGAACACCAATGGCGCCGTGCACGCTTTCTGCCATGCCATCCCCGACACCTGGCACCAGATGGGGGTGATCCTGTCGGCCACCGACTCGCTAAACTGGTTGAGCAAGGTCACCGGCCAGTCGCCCGCAGCGCTCTCGGGCGCCGCCGAGTCCGGGTTCAGCGGGCCGGGCGAGGAGATCTTCCTGCCCTACCTCTCGGGGGAACGCACGCCGCACAACAATGCCGCCGCGCGCGGCAGCTTCACCGGTCTTTCCCACTCGACTACCCCCGGCCTGATGGCGCAGGCGGTGATGGAGGGCGTGACCTTTGGGTTCAGGGATTGCCAGCGCGTGCTGAAAGACGCCGGTACCGATTTTTCGCGACTGCTCGCCGTGGGCGGCGGTTCGAAGTCCGACCTTTGGCTGAAGATGATCGCCACCAATCTCGACATCGAGATCGCCCTGCCCGAGGACGGCGATTTTGGTGGAGCGCTCGGCGTCGCCCGCCTCGGCCTCTGTGCCGCGGAGGGCGCCGACCCGGCCGAGATCATGACCATGCCGGGCATCGAGCGGGTGATTGCGCCCGACCGCACCCTGACGACTGCCTATTCCGACCAGTATGCGCGCTACCGCGCGCTCTATCCGGCCATCGAGGAGGCCCGCAAGTGACCGATTTCTTCAAGGGTATTTCGCCCGTCAAGTTCGAGGGGCCGAGCTCCTCCAATCCGCTGGCCTTCAGGCACTACAACAAGGACGAAGTCGTCCTCGGCAAGACGATGGAAGAGCATATCCGCCCGGCCATCGCCTACTGGCACACCTTCGCGTGGGAAGGCGGCGACCCGTTCGGCGGCCGGACCTTCGATCGCCCGTGGTACGCTGGCACCCCGATGGAAGGCGCCAAGCTCAAGGCCGATATCGCCTTCGAGATGTTCGACCTGATGGACGCGCCATTCTTCTGCTTCCACGACGCCGACGTGGCGCCCGAGGGCGACAGTCTCAAGGAGAGCAACAAGAATCTCCGCTCCATCACGGATATCTTTGCCAAGAAGATGCAGTCGAGCCGCACCAAGCTGCTCTGGGGCACGGCGAACCTGTTCTCCAACCGCCGCTACATGGCGGGCGCCGCCACCAACCCCGATCCGTATGTCTTCGCCTATGCCGCCGGGCAGGTGAAGGAGATGCTCGAGATCACCCATGAACTCGGTGGCTCGAACTACGTGCTGTGGGGTGGTCGTGAGGGCTACGAAACCCTGCTCAACACCAAGATCAAGCAGGAGCAGGACCAGGCGGCCCGCTTCCTGGGCCTCGTCATCGAGCACGCCAAGAAGATCGGTTACAAGGGCCAGATCCTGATCGAGCCCAAGCCGCAGGAGCCAACCAAGCACCAGTACGACTACGACGTCGCGACGGTGTACGGGTTCTTGAAGACCTACGGCTTCGAGAAGGACGTGAAGGTCAATATCGAGGTCGGGCACGCCTTCCTCGCCGGGCATTCGTTCGAGCACGAGCTGGCGGTCGCCGGCGGGCTAGGCATCCTCGGCTCGGTCGATGCGAACCGCAACGACCTGCAGTCGGGCTGGGATACCGACCAGTTCCCCAACAATCCGGGCGAGATGGCGCTGGCCTTCTACCAGATCCTCAAGGCCGGTGGCCTCGGCAAGGGCGGCTTCAACTTCGATGCCAAGGTGCGTCGCCAGTCGATCGACCCGGCCGACCTGCTGCACGGCCATGTCGGCGGCCTCGATATCCTCGCGCGCGGCCTCAAGGGCGCTGCGGCGATGATCGAAGACGGCACGTTCGACAAGGTCCAGGATGCCCGCTACGCCGGCTGGCAGGAAAAGGGCGCTGCCGCGATGCTGAGGGGCGAGCGGACGCTTGCCGAGATCGCGCAGTGGGTGGATGCCGAGAGCATCAACCCGCAGCCGAAATCCGGCCAGCAGGAATATCTCGAAAACCTGGTGAACCGCTTCATCTGACGGACCCGGGGGTGGCGCACCGCGCCACCCCCTTTTTTGCCCATTTTATGCAATCGATACCGTAAACGGGAAACGTAGTATTGTATTACTATTCTGCCTGTGATTTGGTCGGTGGCTCGGAGGGGAGGCCGGCAATGGAGATGAAGCGCAGAAGCGGCTCGACCGGCCGTGCCGTCGCCTCGGCGACGCGCCGCCAGCTGCCCGTGCGCACGCTCCAGTCGCAGGTGGTAGATGGCATCGGCATCGGCATCATCGGCGGTGAGTTTCCGCCGGGGACGACGCTTCCGAGCGACGCCGCCCTGCAGGAGCGCTTCGGGGTGTCCCGCACCGTGCTGCGCGAGGCGCTGAAGGCGTTGGCTGCCAAAAATCTTATCACGTCGCGGGCCCGGATCGGCACCGTGGTGCTGCCGCGGCGCGAATGGTCGCTGTTCGACCCCGACGTGCTGTCCTGGCACTTCGAGACTGGTCCCGATATCGCCTTCCTGCGCAGCCTCGCGGAAATTCGCATCGGGCTCGAACTTGAATCCGTGGCGCTGGCCGCGGAACGACGCAGCGACGCCCAGCTCGCGGTGATGCGGGCCTGCGTCGACGGCATGGCGGCCGCCGGCAACACCGCCGATTTCGCGCGCAGCGACCTCGAGTTTCACCGCACAGTGGCCGAGGCGTCGGGCAACCCGTTCATGGCCTCGATCACCGGTCTCGTCGACTTGGTGCTCGCCACTGCCTTTACCATCAGCTCGCCGGTCGATGACGGCGAGGCGCGCGACGTGACGGTGAACCATCACCGCCGGGTCGCGGAATCCATCGGAGCGCGCGATGCCGAGGCGGCACGCGCGGCCATGCGGGTCGTGATCATGGAGGGTTTCGACCGCGCCGCCGGCCGGATGACAGCCGCATAGAAGGGGACGCGAGGCGGGCAGCAAGATCCGCCAGCGTCCGGGAGATACATTGCCAACCGGGGAGGATTGCGTTGGCACTACTGGAACTCGAAGGGGTATCGAAGGACTTCGGCGCCATCCGCGCCTTGTCCGACGTGAGCTTCTCCATCGAGCCGGGCCAGGTGGTCGGGCTGATGGGTGACAACGGGGCCGGCAAATCGACGCTGGTCAAGATCATCTCAGGCATCTACCAGCCGAGCACCGGCGCGGTGAAGCTCGACGGGGCGCCCGCCCATATCCACTCGCCCGGCGAGGCGCGCCGACTCGGCATCGAGACGGTGTACCAGGACCTGGCGCTGGCCGATAACCTGACCGCTGCCGCCAATATCTTCCTCGGCCGCGAGCTCAAGTACCATTTCGGCCCGTTCCGCTTCCTGCGTCACCGCGCCATGAATGCTCGAGCGGCCGAGCTGTTCGACGAGTTGAAGTCCGAAACCCGCGCCGATGACCTGGTGCGCCAGATGTCCGGCGGGCAACGGCAGGCGGTGGCTATCGCCCGGACCCGGTTGGCCGATGCCAAGCTCATCATCATGGACGAGCCCACGGCGGCCATCTCCGTCCGCCAGGTGGCCGAGGTGCTGAACCTCATCCACCGGCTGAAGGATGCCGGCATCGCCGTGATGCTGATTTCTCACCGCATGCCCGACGTGTTCGCCACCTGCGACCGCGTCATCGTCATGCGTCGCGGCACCAAGGTTGCCGACAAGCCGATCGCCAACTCCTCGCCCGAGGAAGTCACGGCGCTCATCACCGGTGCGCGCGAGGTGGCATGATGTCCGATACAGTCCAGGGTTTTTCCAACGTTCGCCGCACCCGCTTCTGGCAGCGCGGCTTCCTCGCCAGCCAGTCGGCCTATGTGCTGGTGGCGCTGGTCGTGCTCATCATCATCATGAGCATGCTGTCCCCGCACTTCCTCACCGACGGCAACGTCAAGAACGTGGTGCGCAACTTCTCCTTCGTCGCCATCGCGACACTCGGCATCACGCTGGTCATCATCACGGGCGGCATCGACCTCAGCGTCGGCTCCACCATGGCGCTGTCGGCGACGGTCTGCTCGCTGACCATGGCGGGGCTGAACGCGGCCGGATTCTACCCGTTTCCGGGCTCTGCCTTCATACTGTCGATGGGCGCGGGCCTCGGCACGGCGCTGGTGATCGGCTTTTTCAACGGCTTCGCGGTGGCGAAGCTGAAGCTGGCGCCATTCGTGACGACGCTCGGCACCTTATCCATCGTCCGCGGCCTCACCTACGTGGCGACGCAGGGGCGCGGCGCAGCACCCAGCGGGCCGGACAAGGAGCTGTTCATCACCGCGATGTCCGGCAATCTTGGCGGCGTGCCGGTGGGCTTCATCTATCTGATGATCCTCGCCGCGGTGATGTGGGTGGCGCTCAACCACACCGCCTGGGGCCGCCACGTTTACGCCATCGGCTCCAACGAGTCGGCCGGACGGCTGACGGGCGTCAATGTCGACCGGGTGAAAATCCAAGTCTACATGCTCTGCGCCGTCGCCGCGGGCTTCAACGGCATCATGGTGTCGGGCTGGCTCGGTTCGGCGCCGGCCAACCTCGCCACCGCCTATGAGCTCACCATCATCGCGGCCGCCGTCATCGGCGGCGCCAACCTTGCAGGCGGCATTGGCGGCGCTGCAGGGGCCATCATCGGTTGCGTGCTGATCGAAGTGATCCGCAACGGCCTGGTGCTGGCCCGCGTCGACCCATACTGGCAGCAGACACTCGTCGGCTGCATCATCGTTGTGGCGGTCCTCGTGGACCGCTTCCGGTCTCTCCGTAACGGGTAACCCGAATAACCCGGTCGGAAAGAAGACGGCGGAATCATCCGCCGTCAGGGAGTTTCGGATCCGCTCCGAAACAATTGAGGAGGAAGACTATGACTATGTTGAAGAGCCTGGCACTCGCCGCACTTGCGTCGGTCAGCTTCATGGGCGCCGTTCAGGCCCAGGAAACCTACAAGTTCGCCGTGGTTCCCAAGGCGATGAACAACCCGTTCTTCGATCTCACCCGCGATGGCTGCATGGCCGAAGCGGCGAAGCTCGGCAATGTCGAGTGCATCTACCAGGGCCCGGTCGAGCATGAGCCGGCCACCCAGGCACAGATCATCGACGACTTCATCACCCAGGGCGTCGATGGCCTCGCCATCTCGGTGTCCGATGCTGCCGCCGCCACCACGCTGATCGACAAGGCTGTCGAAGCCGGCATCGCCGTCATCACCTTCGACTCAGATGCCGATGCCTCCAAGCGCGTCGCCTACGTGGGCACCAACAACAAGGAGTTCGGTGTTGCACTCGGCGAGGAACTGCTGAAGGCCGCGCCGAACGGCGGCACCTATGCCGTGATCTCGGGCGGTGCCGCTTCGCCGAACCTGGCGCTGCGCGTCGATGGCGTCCGCGAGGCTCTCGCCGGCTCCGCCTGGACCGAAGTCCCCGGCTCGCCGAGCTTCTCGAACGACGACGTCGCGCTTGCGGTGCAGCAGGCCGGCGACTTCGTGACTGCCAACCCCGACCTCAAGGCGATCGTGCCGGTCGGTGGCTGGCCGATGTTCGCTCCCGATGGCTGGAAGAACTTCGTCGAGCCCAACAAGGCGAAGGTCGACTCGGGTGAACTCGCCCTCGTCGTTGCCGACACGCTGCCGATGCAGCTCGAACTGCTGCGTGACGGCTATGCTCACGCCCTGGTCGGCCAGCGTCCCTACGAGATGGGCGAGGTTGCCATGCGCACCCTCTTGGCCATCAAGAACGGCGAGACGGTCGATGCGATCATCTACACCGGCCTCGACCGCGTGACCAAGGACAACGTCGGCGACTTCCTGAAGTAAGCCACCCGTCAAACAAGGGCCGCCGTCGGCAGATGGCGGCCCTTGCCCCGAGGCCTTGAGGTACGCTACTCAACGCCAACGAACGGGGGAGAAACCACGTGCCCACCATCCGCAATCCGATCCTGCCGGGCTTCAACCCGGACCCGTCGATCCTGCGCGTCGGCGACGACTACTACATCGCCACCTCCACCTTCGAGTGGTATCCGGGCGTGCAAATCCATCACAGCAAGGATCTGGCCAACTGGGAGCTGGTGACCCGGCCGCTCAGCCGCAAGAGCCAGCTCGACATGCGCGGCGATCCGGACTCCTGCGGCGTCTGGGCCCCCTGCCTGTCGCATGACGGCGAGCAGTTCTTCCTGATCTACACCGACGTTAAGCGCAAGGACGGCTCGTTCAAGGACGCGCACAACTATCTCGTGACCGCGCCATCGATCGAAGGGCCGTGGTCGGACCCGGTCTACATGAACTCCTCAGGGTTCGACCCCTCGCTGTTTCATGACGACGACGGCAGGAAGTGGTTCGTCAACATGCTGTGGGACCATCGGCGGCGACCGCTGCTGTTCGCCGGCATTGCGCTGCAGGAATACGACCACGCGGCCCGAAAGCTCGTCGGCCCGATCAGGAACATCTACCAGGGCACCGACCTGAAGCTGGTGGAGGGCCCGCACCTCTACAAGCGCAACGGTAGGGATGGCCGCCCCTGGTACTACCTGCTGACTGCCGAGGGTGGCACCGGGTATGACCGCGCCGTCACCTTCGCCCGCTCGCGCAGCATTGACGGGCCGTACGAGACGCACCCGATCAAGCATGTGCTGACCGCCAAGGACGCGCCGTTGAACGCCGTGCAGCGCGCCGGGCACGGCGACATTGTCGATACCCCCGACGGCAAGACCTATCTCGTGCACTTGATGGGCCGCCCGACCACCCAGAAGCGCCGCTGCGTGCTTGGGCGCGAAACCGGCATCCAGGAGGCCTACTGGGGCGCCGACGACTGGCTGTGGGTGAAGAACGGACCGGTGCCGTCGCTCGAGGTAGAAATCCCCGGCACGCGCGACGATACGGACTACTGGGCCGAGCAACGCTACGGCTTCGACACGCTGCACCAGGATTTCCAGTGGCTGCGGACGCCCGAAACCGAGCGCATCTTCCGGCTCGAGGGCGGGGTGCTGAAGCTGCTCGGCCGGGAGGCGATCGGCTCGTGGTTCGAGCAGGCGCTGGTGGCGCGCCGGCAGACGCATTTCTCCTACGACGCCGAAGTGACGATCGACTTCGCGCCGGTCGATGAGCGGCAGTTTGCCGGGCTGACCGGCTATTACAGCCGCTACAACTTCCACTACCTCACCGTCACGGCGCACTCGGATGGCAAGCGCGAACTGCTGGTGATGAGTTCGCTCGCCAGCCATCCCGATGGCAAGCTGACCTACCCGGCCGAGCCGGTGCCGCTGCCGCAGGATGGCCCGGTGCGCCTCAAGCTCGAAATCCGCGGCCCGAAGCTGCAGTTCTTCTACGCGGCAGGCGACGCCAAGGCGGGCGGCAACTGGCAGCCGGTGGGCGGCACGCTCGATGCGTCGCTGCTGTCGGACGAGTGTGGCGGCCATGCCGAGCATGGCAGCTTCACCGGCGCCTTCGTCGGGATGGCATGCTCGGACCTCAACGGCACGGCGAAAGAGGCGACGTTTACCGATTTTGTTTATCGCCCGGTGCATGACGCGACCGACCGGTACTGATGGATCGTTGCGACTAGGTCGCCGACGCCAACTCTTCCACAACGGTGTCATCCCTGCGAAAGCAGGGACCCAACTCGAAAACTGCGCCGGTGGGGTGGGGGTCCCTGCTTTCGCAGGGATGACACCGTTGTGGTTGTGATGAACTCACCTACAGAAGCGAGAGATAACGTATGAAAATTGCAGTTACCGGCGGCACCGGTTCGTGGGACCGTGGCGTCGGGCCGGTGGTGATCGCCGCGCTCGAAGCGCAGGGCCACACCGTCACCAACCTCGATCGCGCCGTCCCCGGCATCGAGCGGCCAGGCTTCATCAAGGTGGACCTGACAGACTATGGCGCCACCTTCGCGGCACTGCACGGGCACGATGCCGTCGTGCAGCTGGCGGCGAACGGCGAGCCGGACTGGGACCACCTGTCGGGTGCGGCGCGCTTCCACGTCAACACGCTGATCGCCTACAACGTCTTCCAGGCGGCGGTGCATCTGGGTATCAAGCGAGTCGTGTGGGCTTCGTCGGAGACAGTGCTGGGCTTTCCCTACACCATCCACCCGACTCTGCTGCCGACCAATGACGTGGACCCGGCGATCCCTACCTCGTCCTACGGCATCTCGAAGGCGGTGACGGAAGAACTGGCGCGGCACATGGCCCGGCAGTACGGCACCACGTTTGTGGGCCTGCGCTTTTCCAACATCTTCTATGACACGCCGGGCCACGTCACCGGCTACGACCGGCTGCCGACGCTCTGGGCCGACCCGATGAGCAAGCGCTTCGACCTGTGGGCCTATGTCGATGCGCGCGACGTCGCCCAGTCCTGCGTGAAGGCGCTCACCGCCGACATCACCGGCGCCCCGGTGATGACCATTGCCGCACCCGACACGCTGATGACCCAGACCAACGAGGAACTGCTTGCTATGGCATTTCCCGGCTGCAAGCTGCGCCCCGGCACCGGCCCGCACGACACGCTGATCGGTATCGAGGCGGCACGCGAGCTGATCGGCTACGAACCGGAATGGACGTGGCGGAAGATCGTGAAGGGCTGATCAGTCGAGCGCCCCCTCCACCACGCATCTCTCGATGCGCGGTCCCCCTCCCCCGCTACGCTACGCGGTGGAGGAGCAATCGGAGATCAGCGCCTCAACATCGGCAGACACAAACGTGGCGGTGTTCCTCCACCGCGATAGCGGGGGAGGGGGACCAGCCGTAGGCTGGTGGAGGGGGCGTCCACGCCCTACTCCGCAAACCCCTTCGCCACCGGGGCCGCGCACGCTCCCGCCGCTTCCAGCTGGTGGGCGATGCGCAGGCAGACGTCCTCGCGCCATGGGGCGGCGATCACCTGGACGCCGAGCGGCAAGTCGTCGCCCTTCAGCCATACCGGCACCGCCGCCACCGGCAGGCCGATGAACGAGATGGGCTGGGTGAAGATGCCCATGTTGGGCCGCACCGGCAACTCGACGCCGCCGAACATCGCGGTCTTCTGCCCGATCTTCGGCGCCTTCATCGGCGTCGCGGGGGTGAGGATGGCATCGACCTCGTCGAAGAGCCGCAGCACCTTGTCGCGATAGGCGCGGCGCAGCTTCTGCGCCTTTTCCACCCATACGGCGGGCAGCATGGCGCCGGCGAGAAGGCGGTCGCGGGTATCAGGGTCGAAATCCTCAGGGCGCTCGCGCAGGCGGTCGAGATGCAGTGCCGCGCCTTCGGCCATGGTGATGAGGAAAGCTGCCGCCCGCGCTGCCTGTGCGTCAGGGATGGTCACCACCCGGCCGGCATCGAGCGCGCGGGCCACGACCTGTACATGCGTCTGCGCCACCGGATCGCCAGCAAAATAGCCGGCCGCGACGCCGATGCGGAGCCCGGGGATGGGGTAGGTGATCCGGCCCGCCGTCGGCTCGTTCACCCGCTTGGTCTGGGCGGGGTCGGCGTCGTCGAAACCCTGCATCGCGTCGTAGGCCAACGCCAGGTCGCGCGCCGAGCGGGCGAAGGGGCCGAGGTGATCGAGGCTGGCAACGAACGGAAACGAGTGCGCCCGGCTCAGCCGCCCATAGGTCGGCTTCAGCCCGAAGATGCCGCAGAGCGACGACGGCACCCGGATCGAGCCGTTGGTGTCAGAGCCAAGCGCGATCGGCACCAGCCCGCCCGCCACCGCCGAGCCCGAGCCACCCGACGAGCCGCCGGCCATGTGGTCGAGCGCATGCGGATTGCGCGACGGCCCGTCATGGGCGTTCTCGCCGGTGAAATCGTAGGCGTACTCACCCATGTTGAGCGCGCCGACCAGCAGCGCGCCCGCCGCGTCAAGCCTGGCGATCAGCGTCGAGTCCCGCCGCGCGGCCGGGTTATCACGGTTGATCTTCGAACCGGCGCGGGTCACCACGTCCTTGATGTCGAACAGGTTCTTCACCGCATAGGGCACGCCCGCCAGCGGCCCGGGATCGAGCCCGTTGGCGATCTTGCCGTCGACCAGTTCG
>CAMDAL010000013.1 GCA_945888565.1 Devosia equisanguinis
GGGGTATTCTCCACCAGCGCCCGCAGGTTCATCATATCGTCGGTCATCGGTTGTCCTTCCGGTATCAGGTTGGTGTTGCAACCAGACCCTACCGAAAAGCGCCGATGACTACCGCGCTACCCAGCTACACCACGTCGCGGGACACGACCTACAGCCGAAGCAGATTTAGCCCAACAGGTCGCCACTAACATTGTCGCGAAGAAGAAGTGAACCTGGGCGACGCCATGGTAGTGACACCATAGGCGACGGCTGGGGGAGTCGGATTTTGGTGGCAGGATTCCGCGGGAAGCGCGACGAGAAGGCATTGATTGCCGCACTCAAGCGTGGTGATGAAGCAGCATTTCGAGACCTGTTTCGCAAACATCAGCCATCCCTGCTGGCCTTTTCCCGTACCTTCCTGCGGGATGCATCGGCTGCCGAGGAAGCTGTCCAGGAGACCTGGCTGGCGCTGATTTCCGGAATTGATCGGTTCGAAGAGCGCTCCACCCTCAAGAGTTGGCTGTTCTCGGTCCTTGCCAATATCGCCCGCACCAAGGCCAAACGAAACGGTCGGACAATCTCGTTCACCGATGCTGGCTACAATGAACCCAGCGTCGATGCCGATCGTTTCTCGGGCGATGGGAGCTGGCTATCGCCGCCGGACAAATGGTCCGAGATCAATCCTGAGCGCATTCTCGGCGACCGGCAACTGCTCGACCACGCACTCGCCGAACTTGAACAGCTGCCCCCTAGCCAGCGCGCCGTGGTGACCCTGCGCGACCTAGAAGGGCTGAGCTCCGAAGAAACATGTGCGATCCTGGAACTGAGCGAAGGCAATCAGCGCATCCTGCTGCATCGCGGACGAACGCGAATCCGCGCCGCAATCGACAAGCTGCTTACGCTGCATAGCGGATCGAGGTGACGGCGATGCAGGCGTAACATATTGAACAGTACACGCACCTACCCATATGCCAGCCTGTTCCGGCAGTCCTGTGGGATTGCCGCGATCGAGCGCCAAGGAGATTTCAAGTGCTCACCTGCAAGGAACTGAGCGAACGTGCCACAGACTATCTTGAAAGCGCGCTGAGCCCCACTAAACTTGCCGGCGTGAAGATGCACCTGCTCATGTGCAAGCACTGTCGGGCCTATGTCGATCAGTTGGCCAAGACCGTCAAGCTGCTCAGGGCGGCTGGAGAGTCGGCCAGCGATTTGACGCCAGACTCTGCTCTCCTCGATGGCTTCCGGACTGGCACGTCCGAGCCTCGGGGCTGATCGGACCGTGCTCGCACCGCCACGGCGCTATGTTGTCACAGGAGCAAGCTCTGGAATCGGCCTTGCCATCGTCAAGAGACTAAGCAGGCTAGGCCACCCGGTCGTCGGAAGCGGCGCGCGATCTGAGGTAAATCTGCCCTCCGACTACCCCGATATTCCCTATGTGCAGGCAGACCAGACCGCTGACCTTGCCCCCTTGCTGTCCAGTATCGGCGAGATCGACCGGCTGGTCCTTGCGGCGGGCTCTGGCTTCTACCGGCCGCTCGAGCAGGAGACGCCCGACTCTCTCGCCAACGTCCTGGCGATCAATTTCGGTGCGATCGTCCAACTGCTGAATCGCCTTTATCCAGCGCTCGAGCGAAGCGCCGGGCGGGTGGCACTGGTCGGCTCGGTTGCAGCAGACAAGGCGCCCGGCATGCCGGTCTACAGTGCCAGCAAGGGCGCGCTCGCCGGCCTTGCCAGATCGCTCGGTTCCGAATGGCAGCAGCGCATCACAATCCGCCACTTCGCCCTCTGGCCGGTCCGCACACCGATGCACGAGCGCGCCGGCTACAACGCGAGCCGCATCGACTTCATGCTCATGGACGCCGACGCCGTCGCCGGCCACATCCTGTCGGCGCTCGAGCGCAAAGGCCGCGCGAATGTCTCCGTCAACCCGGCAACGCTCCTGGCGGGCCGTCTCAGCGGGTATGGTCAGTGAACGGGAACGCATTGGTGACCGGCGGCTCAGCTGGACTCGGCGCAGCGCTCGTCGCAGCACTGCTGGCGCGCGGCTATCGGGTAACCTGCATCGACCGGCATCCGCCAACGTTGGCCGATGACCGGCTGACCTTTGTTCCGGCCGAACTGGGCGACATGAAGGCTCTTGGGTCCCTTGCCACTGCCCTTTCGGACAGCGTCTTCGATGTTGCCATTCTTAACGCCGGGATCAGCGCAGTCGGCGCCTTCGAAGCCATCGCACCAGAGCACCTGCAGCGTGTCATAAACGTCAACCTGCTGGCGCCTATCGAATTGACCCGCCTACTCCTCAGCCGGGGTCTCTTGGCACAAAGAGGCAGTTTGATCTTCGTCGCCTCGCTCTCTAACCGGCTCGGGTATCCCGGTGCCGCCGTCTACGCGGCGACCAAACAGGGCCTGGAAGCGTTTGCCCGTTCGCTCCGCCCAGCATTGACGCAAAGCGTCCTGTGCGTCCTTCCGGGTCCGCTCGATACGGCGCATGCCCGCCGCTATGCGCCATCTGGCGGCCCTGTCCGTAAGCGAATGGCTCCAGAGGCGCTCGCCGAACGCCTGCTGTCGCGCCTTGGGCGATCAGGCACCGTCTATGGGAGCCTGCCGCAGCAGCTGGCCGCCCTCGCCGGCACACTGCTGCCAGGGCTGATGACCGGGCTGATGCGGCGCGGCCTGTTCGTTCGACTGATCGGATCGCCGCCCGTGGTTGATGACAGTCGGACTTAGTTTGGGGCCAGCCTGTAACGGCGATCCCTTTCGCGCGACGTATCGGCAGACACCGAACGTGAAAGTGCCCGCATGCCCGAGAGCTTCCTGCCATTGCCCGAGCCGGCCCTTCGCCTCGGCTCTTTCATCGCCATCTTTGCGGTGCTGGCGGCGCTCGAACTGTTTCACCCGCGGCTGGAGCGCCCCGAAATGCTGGCCGCCCTAAAGACCCGGCGCTGGCTGACCAATGTCGGCCTCCTCGTTGTGTCCTCTATCAGCCTGAGAGTGATTTTTCCGGCAGCTGCGGTCGGCGCCGCTCTATGGGCGGAGACACAGGGGCTCGGCCTGTTCCCGCTGCTTGGAATGCCGGCCTGGCTGGCGGGGATCGTCGCAATCGTCGTCCTCGACTTTGCCGTCTGGCTCGAACACGTCGTCAGCCATAAGTGGCCCCTGCTCTGGCGCATCCATCGCGTGCATCACGCCGATCCTGGTTTCGACCTCACCACCGCGCTGCGGTTTCACCCGATCGAGATCATCCTATCGATGGTCTGGAAGGCGCTGGTGATCGTCGCGCTGGGTGCGCCCGCCTGGGCGGTTCTCGTCTTCGAGATCGTCCTCAACGGCGCCGCCATGTTCAATCATGCCAATCTGTCACTGCCGCCGCGCCTCGAGCGCTGGGTTCGCCTGCTGATCGTCACCCCCGACATGCACCGTATCCACCACTCGACGGACCGGCGAGAGACTGACAGCAACTATGGCTTCAACCTGTCGATCTGGGACCGCTTGTTCCGGACCTACACGCCAGAGCCGGCCCGCGGACAGGACGGGATCGAGATCGGGTTGAGCGAGTACCGCGATGGCAGCCCCGTCCGGTTCGGCTGGTCCTTCCTGTTGCCCTTCGGCCGGCGGTGATCGTGGCATCCGAGCAGACGAAGGTCGCCGGCCGCCGCCCGTTGCTGCGCTATCTGCCGATCCTCCTCATCGCGGTGGCGATCGGCACGGGGCTCGCGTTGGGTTGGCACGAGTATTTCACGTTGCAGCACGCCATAGATGCGCGGCAGTCCGTGCGCCAGTTCGCTGCCGATCATGTCCTGATCGCTGCCGTGGTGTATGTGCTTGGCTATGCGATTGCCGTAGCTGTTGCATTCCCAGCGACCTGGCTCTTGACGGTCATGGGCAGCGCCGTGTTCGGTCTTGTCGGCGGCGGGCTCCTCGCCGCTTCGGGGGCAACACTCGGCGCAACGGCGCTGTTTCTGGCCGCACGAACGGCCTTCGGCGACGTACTACGCAAGAGCGCGCAGGGGTTCGTCGCCCGGGTCGCGGCCGGCTTCGAACGCAACGCCTTCAGCTATCTGCTGGCGCTGCGTCTCGCGCCGGTACTGCCATTCACCGTCGTCAACGTTCTGCCGGCGCTGTTCAAGGTCAGTATCCCCGTCTTCGTCGGTGCCACCTTGCTTGGCATCCTTCCAGGAACCTTTGTCTACGCCTCCATCGGCGCAGGCCTTGACGACATCATCGCTAGCGCCGCGGCCGAAGGGCGTCTGCCGGAGCTCGGCGACCTGATCTCCCCGACCCTGACGCTGGGTTTGTTGGGCCTCGCGGTGCTGGCCGTCCTACCCACAGTGCTGCAGTCTCTTCTTTCCCGCCGCTCAAAGGCGTAACGCCGGCAGGCGGAGCGAGACGAAGCAGCACAGAGATCGAGGTTCTCCCATGGCAGTTTCCACGCACGTTATCGATTGCGACGTGTGCGTCATTGGCGGCGGTTCGGCCGGCTTAAGTGCGGCCGCCGGCGCCGCCCAGCTGGGGGCCAGGGTCGTGCTGATTGAGCGCGGCGAGATGGGAGGCGACTGCCTCAACACCGGCTGCGTTCCATCCAAGTCGCTGATCGCGGCTGCCCATGCTGCCCATGCCTACCGGAGCGCTCTGCCCTTCGGTATCGGCGAGGGCCAGGAGCCGATCGTTGATTTTCCGATCGTTCACCGGCACATCCACGATGTGATCGCGTCCATCGCGCCGCACGATAGCGTGGAGCGCTTCGAGTCTCTGGGCGTGCAGGTGCTGAAGGAGACCGCCCGTTTCGTCAGCCCAACAGAAGTCGAGGCCGGCCCATATCGCATCCGGGCGCGCCGTTTCGCCATCGCGACGGGTTCGCGGGCGGTCGTGCCCCCAGTCCCGGGCTTGCGCGAGCTCGACCCGCTGACCAACGAGTCCATCTTCGACCTCACTGAACGGCCGGACCACCTGCTGATTGTTGGCGGTGGCCCGATCGGGCTCGAAATGGCCCAGGCATTCCGGCGACTAGGCTCCCAGGTGACTGTCGTCGATGTCGGCACCATCCTTCCCCGTGACGAACCCGAGGCCGCCGAGCTCGTCCGGACCCGGCTTCGTGACGAAGGCATCGCGCTTTACGAGAACGCCAAGCTGCTGGACCCCGCACGGGGCGAATCCGGTATCTCTGCCACGATTGAAACGGCGATGGCACTGACGCCCGTCATCGCGTCGCATGTGCTCGTGGCGGCCGGCCGTCGCCCGAATATCGAGAACCTCGGGCTGGAGGCGGCGGGCGTCAAGACCGGGCCGAAGGGCATTCAAGTGGACAGCAGGCTCCGCACCAGCAACAGGCGCATCTTCGCGCTCGGCGATGTGGCCGGTGGCCCCCAGTTCACGCATATCGCGGGCTATCACGGCGGCATCTTCATCCGGAACGCGCTGTTCGGTCTGCCAGCCAAGGTCGACTATGCCGCCCTGCCCTGGGTCACCTACCTCGATCCGGAAGTCGCCCACGTCGGCATGACCGAGGCCGAGGCCCGCAAGAACCAGCGCCGCGTCACGACGATCTCCGAGTCCTTCGAAGAAATCGACCGCGCCCGTGCCGAAAAGCGCACCGAGGGGTTCATCAAGTTAGTGCTCGAAGGCTCCAAGGTGCTTGGCGTCACCATTGTCGGACCGCACGCCGGTGAGATGATAAGCCTCTGGGGTCTGGTGATCTCCGGCAAGGTACCGCTTTCGGCGGTCGCCTCCATGATTGCCCCCTATCCCACCCTGGCCGAAATCTCGAAGCGCGCTGCGGGCGCCTACTACAAGCCGAGGATATTCGGCAGCCTTCCCAGGGCGCTGGTTGGTCTCGTCCAGAAAGCCCTGCCCTAGTGCAGGCGGACATCCCGCTAGGGGATCTCATCGACCAGAGCCACGACCTGCGGCAGAACATCGACAACGATGCGGGCGACACCTTCGGCATTGGGATGGCGCAGGTCCTGCTGATAGAACCCGGCATCGAGTCCGATCGCCTCAAGGTAGAACGGGTAAAATTGCACGCCATGCTTTTCTGCCAGCGCCTGAAACAGCCGATCAAAGGCCTCGACATAGTCCGCACCAAGCCCGCGGTCAGCTTTCATGCCCAGAAGCAGGACCGGAAGATCGGCCGATGTCAGTTCTTGAAGCATCGAATCGAGATTGGCTCGCGTCTCGTCCACCGGGAGCCCGCGCAGCATGTCGTTGGCGCCGAGCCCAAGGATCACTGCATCGGGACGCTCCCCGAGCGTCCAGGCCAGGCGGTCAAGACCATCGGCGGTCGTGTCGCCGGACACGCTGGCATTGACGATGCTGACCTCCTTCCCTTCGGCTGCCAGTGCAGCGCGAAGTTGCCCTTCAAACCCCTCCTCTGCGCCAAGGCCGAGCCCGGCCAGAAGCGAATCACCATAAATCAGGATCGTCGGCTCGTCGGCATAAGCCACCGCCGCGGAAACTATAGAGATGAGCAGGGCCATGGCCTGCACCCACGCTGCCTTGAGCACGAGAATGTTCCTGGAGTTATGCGCCATGCCGGGCGACAGGTTGCCGCTCTGTCCGAACCAAAGGATCTCCGTGCATGAACCCGCCTGTTGTCTCGGTTCGCGGAGTCGATCTCCACCTTACGTCAGGCGAACGGTCGCTTCATATCCTTCGTAACATCACATTCGAGCTACAGGCCGGCGAAGTCGTGTCCGTGGTAGGCCCCTCTGGCAGCGGCAAGACTTCGCTGCTCATGCTGCTTGCGGGCCTGGAAACCGCGACGGGAGGAGACCTGGCCATTGCCGGCAAGGGACTCGGCGCGCTGGGCGAGGACCAGCTTGCAGATATGCGGCGGCGTTCCGTCGGTATCCTGTTCCAGAACTTCCACCTGCTGCCCTCCATGACCGCGCTCGAAAACGTGTCCCTCGCTCTGGAGATTGCCGACGACCTGATGACATTCTCCGAGATGCGCCGCCGCGCTCGAGAGGCGCTGGCAGAAGTCGGCCTCAGCGACAGAGTCGACCATCTTCCGTCGGCCCTGTCCGGCGGTGAGCAGCAGCGCGTCGGCCTTGCCCGCGCGCTGGTGACTCGGCCTGCCCTGCTCCTGGCCGACGAGCCCACCGGCAACCTGGATCAGGAGACCGGCGAGGTCGCCGTTGAACTCCTCTTCTCGCTCGCCCGGACCCATGGCACGACCGTCTTGCTGATCACGCACGACCCCAACCTCGCCCGTCGCGCTGACCGACACTTTGCCATGAGGCAGGGCGAGTTGCATGAACTGCAGGCTGTGTCGTCGTGATCCGCGCTTTCGCCTGGCTGCGGGTGGCGCTGATCGATCTGCGCGGCAGCATTCGAAAGTTCCTGGTGCTGATCGCCTGCATGGCGCTCGCGGTCGCAACGATAGGCACGATCGCCACCCTGCGTGTCAGCATCGACGCCGCAGTCGCCGCCGACACGCGGTCCATCCTCGGCGGAGACCTCGAAGTCCTCTCGCGTCGCGCCGATCTTCCAGACGCCGTGCGCGCCGAATTGAGCACGCTGGGTCAGCTCACCCGTGTGGTCGAGCTCAACACACAGGCGCGGGCCGACGACCGGGTCGCGTTCCTGTCGCTCCGGGCAGTGGACGAAAACTTCCCGCTCGTCGGGACCGTCGAACTCGAACCCGGCGCAAGCGACACGAACATTGCCGCGCTGCTCGCCGAGCGTGACGGCGTATACGGATTGCTGCTCAGCCGTCGTGCGGCACTGCAGCTCGGCATTGAACCGGGGGCGACGGTCCGGATCGGCCTGATCGAGACCCAGTTGCGCGGCGTGATTGTCTCCCTGCCGGATCAGGCGGCGCTGGGCTTCCAGCTCGGCGCGCCCGCATTGATCTCCAGCGAGGCCCTCACCCCAGCTGGCCTTCGGCAGGAAGGCGTTCTGAACCAGTTCCGCTACAAGCTGGTACTCGAAGGGTTGGAATTCGCTGCGGCGCGCGATCAGCTCGAAACCCGCTTCCCCGACGCGGACTGGAGTATCCGCTCGCCCCGCGAGGCGACGGCCGCGCTGGCGCGCTTCATCGACATCTTCAGCAACTTCATGCTGCTGGTGGGGCTGACATCACTGGTCGTAGGTGGCATCGGTGTCGCCAACTCGGCATCGGCCTATCTGGTCGCGCGACAGGATGGCATTGCCACCATGCGCGCGCTCGGCGCCAGTGCGCGCCGCATCACCGCACACTTCCTGATGCAGATCCTCGCCTTTGCAGCTACAGGCGTCGCCCTGGGCCTGATCGCTATCGTCTTGCTTTCGGCGATCTCGGCGCCGGTTCTTGCTACCATGACCAATCTGGAACTCATCGCCGTCTTCGATCCGGGCATCATGGCGTCGACCGCAGCGCTGGCTTTCACGACCGCACTGACCTTCTCCTGGCTGCCGCTCCGTCGCGCCGCAGAGGTTCGTCCGGCTCGGCTCTTCCGTTCTGCTGCGGCGGGAATTCCCGAACCCATGGGCCTCCAAGCCCTGTCGCGCCCCGGCACGGTGCTGCCGCTCCTCGCCGGGGTGGCGACGATCGGCCTGCTGGCCCTCGCCATCGTCGGCGACCTTCGGCTGGTTGCGATCTACCTGGGCGGCGTGCTCGCTGCGCTGCTGGTCCTTCGGCTCGTCGCCAGCGGCCTCGCCAGACTGCTGGCGCGACTGCCCGCTCCCCGCAATCGGATCGCCCGGTTCGCCCTTTCTGCAGTCATCCGTCCCGGCGCACCGACTGGCACAGTTGTCGTGTCGCTGGGCATGGGGCTCGCACTCCTGCTTCTGATCGCCACCAGCCAGGCCAATATTGACGCACAGTTGGCCGGCCAACTGGACGGCGAGGTGCCGGACTTCGTTCTGCTCGACATGCCGCGTTCGGAGTTTGCCGCGGTCGGCACGTTCGTGGCCTCGACGCCGGAGGTGGCTGGCTTTGCCACGGTGCCAATGCTGCGCGGCGTCATTTCTGCGCTCAACGGCGAACCACCACCCCCCGCCGACACACTGGGTCGCGATGTCGCCGACATGTTCCAGGGGGATACCGCCCTGACCTGGTCGGCAGCCATGCCAGACGACACCGTGATCGATCAAGGCAGGTGGTGGGCAGAAGACTACGCAGGACCACCCCTGGTTTCACTGAACACCGAGATGCGCGATGCGCTGGGTCTGGCGATCGGAGACACCATCGAGGTGACGATTTCGGGCCGGGCCCTGACCATGACCGTCGAGAGCTTCCGCCTGGTCGATTGGCGCAGCCCCGCCTTCAATTTCCGCATCATTGTCTCGCCCGGCGCCATCGAAGCTGCGCCGCAATCCTACTTCACCACCATCCAGGTGGCGCCAGGCTCGGAAGACGGCGTCGAGACTCGCCTGCTTGCCGCCTTCCCGTCGCTCAACTTCATTCCGGTGCGCGACGCTATCGAACGGGCGCAGTCGCTTCTCGGCGATATCTCGGCGGCGCTGGCGATCGTCGGAGCGACTTCATTGGTCGCGGGCATTCTGGTGCTCGCCAGCGCGCTCGGCGTCGGCCGGCGCCAGCGAGAATCTGATGCTGTGGTCATGAAGATTCTTGGCGCCCGGCGTGCCACTGTCATTTCCGCCTTCCTGCTCGAATATGCTGCCATCGGTGCCATCACCGCCATCGTCGCCACAGGTATCGCCGTGAGCGGTTCATGGTCGGTCGCAACCTGGCTGCTCGACATCCCCTTCTCCCTCCGTCTCGACGTGCTCGCCGTCATCTCGATTGCGGTAATCACGATCACGGCTGCAACCGGCGCGGCCGCGACCTGGTCAGCCATGACCCGCAGTCCGGCTGGCTATATCCGTGAAGCCGATCTGGCATAGCTGTGCATTGACCCCCAATGCATAGGTAGACAGGGCATGTAGGCGATACGGGTCTGCGTCATGTCGGCTTCTCCACTCAATTATGCTTCCGTTGGCGCGAAAAATGAGCGTGGCCGACCAGTGACATCAGTATGCAAAGGTTACCGGAGCAGGATTGACATGAATCAATCCAACCTCGCCAAACGTGACTATTCTGAGACGTAAGCGATTGTGGGGTGCAGGATGCCGCAGGACCGGTATCAGACGGTGCAGGAACTCGCCGACCGGCTGGAGGTCGCCGAGGCGACCGTGCGGCAATGGATCAAGAGCGGAGAGCTTCGCGCCATCGACATCGGCAAGGGCTGGCGCATCGCGGATGCCGATCTGGAGCGTTTCCTGGAAGCCCGCGAGACGGCGCCGCGCAAACAGAACGATACGACAGCCAACCGGGCGGAGCAGAAACCGTGACCAGAAGCGGCGACTTGGCCCAATGACCTTGGCACTTACCGATCCCCACGCCCGTTCCGCCGAGGCCTGCCTTGTCGCGCTCGACACTGCGCCCGAAGGCCTGACCGCAGGGGAGGCTGCGAGCCGGCTGGCCAGGCATGGGCCCAATCGCCTGCCGCAGGCGCAGTCGCGTGGACCGCTGGTACGGTTCCTCGCTCAGTTCAACAACGTGCTGATCTATGTGCTGATCGGGGCCGCCCTAGTAACCGGCGCCCTGCAGCACTGGGTCGATACCGGCGTGATCCTGGCCGTGGTGCTGGCCAATGCGGTGATCGGCTTTGTCCAGGAGGGCAAGGCCGAGGCGGCGATGGCAGCGATCCGAGGCATGCTGGCACCCCGTGCCGCGGTACTGCGCGATGGGCAGCGGGTCACGGTGGATGGCGCCGACCTCGTGCCCGGCGACCTCGTGCTGCTGGAGGCGGGCGACAAGGTGCCCGCTGACCTGCGCGTCCTCGAGGCGCGGGGACTGGCGGCCCAGGAGGCGATCCTGACTGGCGAGTCCGTGCCGGTGGAGAAGACCGTGGAGCCGGTGGCGGCCGCTGCCCCACTTGGTGACCGGCAGTCGATGCTCTGGTCGGGTACGCTGATCACGCAAGGCACGGCGCGCGGGCTGGTGGTGGCAACCGCCGACGCCACCGAGATCGGTCGCATCGGCGGGCTTCTTGCCGGCGTCGAGCAACTGACCACGCCGCTGGTCGCCCAGATGGACCATTTCGCCCGCTGGCTTTCGTTCCTGATCCTGCTCGCGTCAGGCCTTCTGCTCGTATACGGCTATTTCGTCGGGCATCGTGATTTTTCCGAAATGTTCATGGCCGTGGTCGGCGTCGCTGTAGCCGCGATCCCCGAAGGCCTGCCCGCGGTGATGACGATCACGCTCGCCATCGGCGTGCAGGCCATGGCACAGCGACACGCCATAGTCCGCCGACTGCCGGCGATCGAGACGATCGGCTCGGTCTCGGTCATCTGCACCGACAAGACGGGCACGCTGACCCGCAACGAAATGGTCGTCGCCGCTGCCGAGACGCCCGAAGGGGCGTTCGAGATCGCGGGCAAGGGCTATGCCCCGGAGGGCGCGGTCACCCCGGCAGGCGATCTCGCGCGCCTCGCCCGGGCGGCCTTCCTCTGCAACGACGCCGCGCTCCATTGCCGCGACGGACACTGGATGGTCGAGGGCGACCCGATGGAGGGCGCGCTGCTGGCCTTCGCGGGCAAGGTGGGCGGCGGTGATGTGGCGCGGCGCCTCGACGCTATCCCCTTCGATAGCCGACACCGCTTCATGGCGGTTCTGACCGAGGGGTCGGAAGGCCGCGTGACCCATGTGAAGGGCGCACCGGAACGGGTCTTGCGCATGTGCGCTGGGATCGCCCTGCAAGACTGGCACGAGCGGGCCGCTGCTGTTCCTCGCCGCCGTCTTCGGCATCTTCACCTATGCCATCGACAAGGGGCATTCTCTGGCGCTGGCGCAGACTATGGCGATGAACACCCTGGTAGTGCTTGAGATCTTCCACCTGTTCTTCATCCGCAATATCCATGGCACCTCGCTGACATGGGGCGCCGTGCGGGGGACAAAGGTGGTGTGGACGGTAGTCGTCGCCATCACCGCGGCACAGTTTGCCGTCACCTATCTACCGCCGCTCCAGGCCGTCCTCGGGACGGAACCGGTGCCGCTGGCTGATGGTCTTCTGATCGTCAGTATCGGCGCGGCCTTTTTCGCGATCATCGAGGTGGAAAAGCAGATCCGGTTGGGCTTGAGACGACAGGCCGAAGGGCAGTCGTAGTTGCCCGTGGGAGCCGCGCCAAATCCCGCTCTCACTAAGCCGGTTCCGGACCGAACTACAAGATGGCGCGCCCGGAACGATTCGAACGTCCGACCCTCAGATTCGTAGTCTGATGCAAATCATTGAAAATCAATACTTATTTTCCAAATTGGCACGATTCCGAGGTATTCTGGATCAATGACTTATGACCGTTTTGCAAACCGGCGTGGGTATCAAGTCGCGAAGCAGGACCGAGCGCACGGCCACGGACGTCGCGTCTCCGGTGGTCCTTCGAGGCAGACTTGGTGACGCCACACGGATCATTTAGGCGCGTGCCATTGCGCCCGCTGCCGAGTTCGAGCCTCTTTGCGGGGGAACTGTTCGGCGCCGCGCTCAGGACGCGGGTTGTATGCCGGTAGCGTCAGTCAGGGACCGTTGGAAACGAACCTTTCATGGTCCCCTTCACGGGCCGGGAGATTCCAAGCTAGACTGTTGGAAGTTCGGAGGGGAACCTGTGACGAACCTGCTGGAACTGACTGGCCATCAGCCGTCGCGCAGCTTGGCTGACGGCGAAATCCTGATCGTGCAGGGTGAGCATGGCGGCGACCTTTTCATCCTCGAGAAGGGCAAGCTCACGATCGAGCGTGACGGCGTGACTCTAGCCACGGTCAGCATTCCGGGCTCGGTGATCGGCGAAATCTCGGTGCTGACGGGCACAAGCAGCTCCGCGACGGCGAGAGCCCTGGGCAATGCTCGGGTCCGCGTGATCCGTGACGCTGCCCTCGTGCTTGAGCAAGAGCCGCAACTGACCCTGCGGCTCGCCGGACTGGTCGCCAGCCGCCTCGAGGCCACATCCAGCGAACTGGTCGCACTCAGCCGTGACGTTTCGCTGAAGTCCAAGCGCAACGTCCTCGCCCGCCTCGCCGCTGCCCTGCACCCCGAAAGCTGAGCGAACCGGCCGAAGTGCAGACTCTGTCGGCACGAAAAACCCCGACCTCGCGAGAGGCCGCGGTTGATTGGTCGGAGTAGAGTGATTCGAACACTCGACCCCCTGCTCCCGAAGCAGACCACGGTGAGCCGAACCACGCAATTCCGGGCTTTTTCGCGTGGGATCGGAGCCGAAAATCTCGGTTTGTTCCGCTAACCCTGTCGGTGGGAACAGGCCGACGGACCGGGGTCAGTGACCTTCTCTTGACGCCTGCGATGGAAGGCTGTCCCCGTGACTGAGCGTCAGCCAGCACTCCGGTCATGCGGTTAGAGGGTCTGTCGGTCGAGCCCGGTCGGACGACTGGTGCCAAATCGCGATCGCTACAGGTGTGAGCGGGGCGAGCGTTAGCAAAACACCAGTTCCGGCACGATTGTTTCCCACTCGTCGCGGCGGATGCTCTCTCGATACTCCTCCTGGTTGTCGGACCTTCGCCAGCGCACAATGGCGCCTACTTCGCCACGCAAGAAACTGGCTCCAGCAGGCGGCGACCAGCTTCTCGCCATCTTGCCGAGTGTGTGCCCCTGCCTGTTCTTCAGCATCCAGACGCCACCATCGTTGACGACCTCCAGGGGATCTCCCGTTCCTGCCGCAGTGATGGCTGCGATCGACGGATGGCCGCCAGCGAGACGCCCCGCCCAGGCAAGGTCGACCATCCCAAGGTCGGGGACTTGATGGATTTCGCCGGAGCCGGGGAAGTCGCGATCGGGTGGCGGGACTGAGCGGCGCACGACATTGTCGCCGACCGGCGGAGCAAACGGGTTCCGACCGGTCGACATGATGGCAAGGCTGCGCCGAGCACGGGTCATGGCGACATAGAAGAGCCGGCGGGGCGCGTCGACGTCCTCGCCGCCGGACCGCTTGTCCCAGCCGCCGTCGAGAATGACGACATCGTCGAACTCCAGTCCCTTGGCCCTATGTGCGGTGAGTAGGAGCAACCCCCTCTGCTCTGAGCGAGCATCGCGCGCCCACTCCGCGAACCACTCGAGGAGGTCAGGCACCGGTAGCGATCTAGTCTCATCTTCCCGCGTTGACGTGGCGTTCAGTTCTTGCGCGAGCGCTGCGATGCCTTCCGCTATCAGGTCCGTCCAGCGGCTCGGGACAATGGTGTTGAGCATCCTGGCCAGGTCGTGGACATCCAGCAGGTGTGTCGGTTCCCCGCGCATCGCGGTGATGAACTGCTGCATCTCGCGCAGGCGCCAGATCCCCGGCAGGGTTTCATTGGCGAACTCTACCGGGATGCCCAGTGCCTTCGCATAGGCGCGCACCGGCGCCAGTCGTCGCCATTCGCGCGCAATGATCGCCGCGCGAGCCCAGTTCCAGTCGGGGTCGAGGCGCGAGAGCCGCACCAGTTCGTCCAGTGCCGACCTGGCCTGTGTCAGGTCATCGCAGGGACCAACGAGGACCTGCACTCGTCCCTGTGCCACCGGGTCGAGCGTTGCCATCCGGCCTCCCGGGTGCTCCTTCAGACGTCGGCGATCAATGGTGATGTCGTGCCCGGTCTTCATCCGGGCAGCGGACGGCGCAATCACTGCGTTGGCAGCAGCGATGATGTGAGCGGTCGAGCGGTAGTTCTCGATCAGAAACTTCGGCTTTGCCTTATAGTCGGCCTCGAAGCGCCGGATGAAATCGACAGACGCGCCCGCGTAGGCATAGATGTTCTGATCGTCGTCGCCGACGGCGAATAGGCTGAGCTGCAGGTCGGTATCCTTGCTCGAGCGGCCCGCCACCGCGGCGATCAGTTGGTAGGCCGCCGGGCCGATGTCCTGATATTCGTCCACTAGGATCCAGCGGTAGCCCTGGATCAGCGTTTCGCGCTGCGCTGCTGCCTCGTCCGCATCGAGGCCCTCACCATTGAGCAGCCGGACCGCCTCCATCACCACGCCGTCGAAGTCGAGATTGTCGTTGCTCTCACCTGCAAAACTTGCCCCAACTAGCCGCATGGCGAGGGCATGGCAGGTCGACACGGTGACGTCGGCTGCGTCATCCCGAACCAGTTGGCGTAGGCGAGACCGGATCTCCACTGCCGCGTGGCGGTTGTAGGTGAGCACCAGGATGTCGCGTGGATCCACCCTCAGCACCCGCACGAGGTAGGCGATGCGATGCACCAGGACGCGCGTCTTGCCGGAGCCAGGCCCTGCAAGGACCAGCACATTGGTTTGCGTTCGATCGTCGTCAACGATCTCCTGCTGCACCGGGTTGGCCAGAGTCTCGACTATGGATTTCCACGATCTGCCGGTGGTTTGCCTGCCCGTCTCCTTCGACCTTCCGGGCATCCAGCGTTGTGCGAAGGTGTCGCGGTCGAGGACGAAGTAGTCCTCGGACAGGCGCACCGCCTCATGCATAGCGACGAGACCGCGTTCGGCATACGTCGACATCACGTGCGTCTGCGCCGTCTGCTCCGCATAGTGCTCCTCGAGCGGTTGGAAGTGCGACTTCGTAAACTGACCTCCCGCCGGATTCAGTTGCACCGTCATCGCCTGCCGGAAGATGGTCAGCCCCTTGCCCAGGCTCGCCACCTCCTGCTCGTGCAGCCAGAGCAAAGCTCGCTCCATCAGCTTGCTCATGTCGCGCACACCGCTGGTGCGAAGCAGAGCGTCACCATTGAGGACGGCGAGCAGATCGCCAAGTGTGGTTTCGACCTGGAGATCCTTCCCCCTCTCGCCTTTGGCGAGACCCACCAGATGGGTCAGCAGCAGCTCGGCGGCCAGTCGGCGGCGGCCCGCCATCTCGTCAAGCGCTTGCCACGGACGTTGCAGCACCACTGCCAGCGTGTTGCTTGAGACCTTGCGAAGGCCGACATTGCCGCGCCCTCCATCAAGGTCTCGTCCGTCCTGGGCCATCGCCCGCACCAGCCGCTCCACAATGTCGGGACGAACTCCCGTATGACCGCGGTCGCGCAGGGTCTGACTGGTGACCTGGAGGTTCAGGGGGAGCCCCACTCCGGCATCGGCGTCAGGAGCACCTTCCCGCATCAATCCGATCAGATCAGCCTCAAGGCCTGCGGCCAGGGCGAAGCGGTCGCGCGACGGGTTTTTGACGCCCACGTGCACAAACACCGTGACCGCGACGTCGTTCCGGGCGATTCGTAGCGCCTCGAGGTCGCCAAGTGCCTTGTTGAGTGCGCCGGCCGTGAGGCCGCTGATGCCGGTCAGCTCGTCAGTGCTAATACCCTGATCGATCGGCGCGTTCATCAGGTGCCGGACAATGCTCCTGAGCTGCCGGCGTCGCTCCTCGGTAATGCCAGAGGCGCCGGTGATGATCGCTTCGGCTTCCTCCATCGTGCGCACCAGCAGCGATGAGGGAAACACCTGCACGCTGTTTTCCTCACGCGACAGCAGCACCGCTTCCTCGAGCCAGGATACTGCCGTCTTTACCCGCGTGTCGTCGGTCGCGCTCTCCCGCTCAAACTCGCGCTCGAGCTCGGCACGGACAATCTCGCCCGGCGTGGCGACCACGGTCCCACTCTGCTTCTTCGCGCGGTCGCCCATGCGGCGCAGGGCCTTCAGGATCGCGGCAATCTCATGCTGGGCGAGCCGCGACCGGGCGGATAGCGAGAATTGCCGCTCCACATCATCTGCGGCAAACAGCAGCACGCAGCTGGCAGGGTTGCGATCGCGCCCCGCCCGCCCTGCCTCCTGCAGGTAGTTCTCGAGCGAGCCGGGGATGTCGCCATGCACCACAAGCCGGATGTCAGGCTTGTCGATGCCCATGCCGAAGGCGTTGGTGGCTGCAATGATCCGAAGCGCTCCCACTCTGAAGCGCTCCTGGATGCTGCGCTTTTCCTCGGGCTTCAGGCCGGCATGGAAGTGCTCGGCCGAAAGGCCCTGCTGCCTGAGAAACGCCGCCACCCGTTCGGTGGCGCTGCGCGTCGCGCAGTAGACAATGGCGCCTGAGACCCCCTCGATCGGCAACTGGGTCTGCAGCACATCGAGAATGTCGGCCAGCCTGGTGCTGCGACTGGTCTCGCGCACCGAAAAGGTAAGGTTGGTGCGAACCGCGCCGCCATCGAGGGGCAGCAAGTCCAGCCCCAGCCTGGAGCGGAAGTGCTCGCTGATATCGCGCACCACCTCGACCTTGGCTGTGGCGGTGAGGCACAGCACAGGCGTCGGCGGAGCGTCGCCCGCACTTTCCTTGATGAAGCGGCCGACATAGCGGTAGTCGGGGCGGAAGTCGTGTCCCCATTTCGAGACACAGTGCGCCTCATCCAGGACCCAAAGCCCGATCTCGCGCTGCTTCAGGACCGCACGCACCGACCTGCTGCGCAACTGTTCTGGCGAGATGAGCAGCATGGCAGCGTCACCCATGCGCACCTTGTCGAGGGCGTCCTGCCGCTCGGGCATGGAGAGTTGACCATTGACAGTGACTGCCGACGATATCCCGGCGCGGGCCATGCCCTGGACCTGGTCAGCCATCAGCGCAACGAGCGGAGAGATCACAACGGTCAGAGCGCCAGTCCGATCGAACTTCGACAGCGCCGGGACCTGGTAACAGACCGACTTGCCCGTGCCGCTAGGAAGGATGCCGAGCACGCTCCTCCCGTGCATCGCCTCGTCGACGATACGCTCCTGCAACGGCCTGCCCATCTCGTCGGCCGGCTTCGGCCGATAGCCGGAGAAGCCAAACCAGCGTTTGAGCGCCTTGACCGGGTCGTTGTTCTCCCGGCACCAGTCACAATCGGGTCGATTGCAGCCAGCATCGCGCAGGTCCTTGACGATCAGCGCCGCATCAGGGAACTGCTTGCGCACCCAGGGTGGCATCACAGAGTCCGCGCCGGCTACGAGGATCCACGAAAGCGCGTATGCAGTCGGCCACCCGAGCCGGGGGCTCCCCAGGCTCACGAGGAGCTTGTCCACCGCTGCTCGGCAGGCGCGGCCGGCCAGCAGGTTGGAGACAGCCGCTCGCGCGGCGGCATATCCAGGCGATCCCGCACCACGGACTTCGTGAAAGACGGCGTCGAAGCCCCCGCCTTCTTCCATCCGCGTGGTGAGGTAGTGGTAGGCGGTGATGGCGTCGGGTTGATGCAACTGTTGCTGCCGGAGCGACTCGAGCTGGTTGCTCAGGACGTCGAACACCAGCCGCGCATCCAGCACCGGATCGTTTACGTGGCCGGACTGCAGGCGGCCGTCGTGATAGTGCTTGACCAGATGGTGGTAGGGGTTGCGAGGAAACGCCAGCGGGTTGAGCCACAGCGTATCGATCGGACTTCGGCAGATTTCTGCGAGGCGGGGTCGCAACGCCGCCAGGTGTGGCAGGTCGTGCCGGATTAAGTTGTGGCCGATAACATGCCTTGCGTTACCGACTTCAGCCTCGAGACGGTCAAGGCCGGCCTCGATCTCGTTCTTCCGGGCGACTATGGCCGGGCCGCCATCGACCCGCACCGCCGCCAAGGCGAAGACCCTCGCGGTCACAGGATCGACCTCGAGATCTGCCGATATGCAGCTCCCCAGCAACGCATCAAAGACCGCGGTCATACTCTTTTGACACGCACTTCTTGTTCGCTTGACGTGAGCACGGAGGTCGGTCTGATCCTGCTTAACAACGGTGCTTCCCATGCATCACAGCTCGCTGAGCCATAGCAGACGCAAGGCAATACGCTAACAGCCAGCAAGGCCAAGACATCAATGTATGCAGCTCTGAACTCGGCACGCTATAATCCGCCTGCTCGCGGTCCGAGGCTCAAAACTCTGGTTCTGCTAAGCTTGTCATTTGGGTGGAAATATCGCGGGATCGTTTTCGAGATAGCCATCGAAGGAGCCTTTTACTATCGCCTCTGTGCTAGCTACCTCCTCGTCAGTCAGCTTCGCGAACACACCATCACGCCTCCGCCGGCCCAGCCGACCGTCGTTCTGCCGGATAAACGTGATCAGGCTCTGGGCAAGTTGGTCTGGCATCTCGACCAGGTTCATGATCCGCTGTATGGCCTCGTCGTGCCGGCGCAGGTAGTCGAGTTCGCGCGGCAGGTCGTGTTCCACAGTCCGCTGCACGCAGGCATAGAGAAACTCTGCCTCCGCCGTGCAGTCGAAATAGCGGTAGAGATCGGCGGTGTCGTTGGTGACCTCGACGTTCTGGTCGGCGGTCACCCGCCAGTCGATGAACGGCATCAGTGGGCCGGAATGGGCCTGCAACGTGTCGCGATACGCGTCGATCCGGTCGAGCATCACGGAGGAGACGGGGAACACCATGCCGGGCGGGGTGAACTTGCGTTCGGCCAGGACGTGGTGGATCAGGCAGCGGTGCAATCGGCCGTTGCCATCGGCCAGCGGGTGCACATAGACGAAGCCGAAGGCGATCGCGGCCGCCTGCACCACAGGGTCGATATCGGTCGATCGTAGTCGATCGTTGCAGCCGAGGAGCCCGTCCATCAGTGGCGGAACGTGGGTTACGCGCGCCCCGATGAACTCTGGGATCGGGTCGTTCGTATAGTCCCGCTCGCCCAGGAAGACACCCGCGCTGCGGTAGCCGATCTCGGTGAAACGATCATCGCCGATCAGGAGCGCGTGCAGACGATAGATCTCGTCCCTGCTTAGCTGGCGCCTGCCGGCCTCGAGCACGGCACGCCCCCAGCGCTCGATACGGTTTTGCGGTGGGCGCTCCCCCTCGATCTCGAAGCTGGCTCGACTATCGGCAAGCAGCATGAAGCTCGCTGCCCGGGCGACGAGCTTGCTGCCTGTCTTGACGATGACGTCCCGCGCCTGCTGCGCCAGGTTGAGGCCGACATAGCGCTGCAAGGCTTGGGTCTTGCGGATGACCGGACAGAACTGGGCATTTCCGAGCAGATTGTCCCGGACGCGATGCCGTGGCGACAGTCTGGGCGGCGCGGTGAAATAGCCCTCGGGATCGAGGGCATCCACGGCCGCAATATTGCTGGCGTCCTCAAGATCGAGGCGGCGCCCGGTGAGCAGCTCGTAGAAGAACCAGACTCGGCGAGCCACAGCACCCGTCGGCGTAGCGCGGACCATGTCCTCGACAACAGAGGGCTGCAACGCGTCAAAGGCCCGCTTCATCACCAGCAGGTCGATGTTCTCGTGCCGAAGGGCGAAGGTGAGATGACTGGCGAAGTCGTTCTCGACGCGATAGCGCTTGTCGAAGATTTTCCACTTGCCTTCCCGCCGATGGCTGCCTCCGACATGGCGCTCTGAGACGCAGGCGGGTTCTTGCACGGGTGCGCGCAGGCCGAGTGCGTGGGTCAGCGCTGCCCAGCCAGCGAGCTCCGTCGCTTCGGGTAGTTGTTCATCCTGAAAGATCTGGGTCGATAGGTCGAGCTGCATCGAAATCCTCTCGCCAGAGTCGATAAACGCATCATTCTGGCTACAGCGGTCGAAAAGATACCATCGAATATCCATCGCAGATATCGAAATTCCCGTCGAAATTTCGACACGGATCGAAAAGCGATCACATCCTGACCGAATTTCCGACCAGCTGACCGCTATAGACCAGAGTATCAGCGCAGCTGAGCGCTTGTTCTATAACGAGGATCAGAATGAACGCCGCACGACCCTTCGCCGGAACCAGGCTTCCGTCCTTCATCACGACGAGCGTCCTGGCAATGAAGGCCAAGAGCACGCAGGCGGAAATCGCCACGAAAGCCGGCTTCACGAATGCCAACGTGATGTCCATGCTCAAGGCTGGCAGCATCCGTCTTCCGCTCGACCGCGTGCAGCCGCTCGCGCGCGCACTCGAAGTTGACCCGAGCTATCTGATGCTCCTGGCCCTCGAACAGATGGTCGGCGACACCGACGCGCAGGCCATCGTAGCCATCCTCGGCGGAGCCGTCACCGCCACCGAGCACGCGTGGATCGAGGCTCTTCGCGAGGCTTCCGGGATGGCAGACCCGCCGCTCACCAAGCGCGGTCGCACCGCGATCTTCGGGGTATTCGGGAATAGCCGCAGTTATCAACTGAATGACGGCGAATTCGGGTCTTCAATGTTGAACATAGCGCGCTGTCGGCTTGGGACCCCCCAATTGTAGGGTGCGATACTGTCTCGACGGGTTCTTGGTAAGCCGTCGAGACAGTATCGACGCTGACTTTAGGAACCAACGAAGTGGGAGGGACTTGGAATGACGCTTCTTCGGAATGTGACTTTCGGTATGCTCCTCGCTGCGGCGCTAACCACATCGGCGCAGGCAGCGGAGTTCAAGGCTGAGAGCGGCGTATTCGCGTGGCTGTCGGTAGGGACCGTCTATGCCCTCGAAGAGGGCCACATCCTCTGGATCGGCGAGTTTAGTGGAACCTCGCTGGACAACGGTGCAGGGACTTTCTTGGACCACTCGGGAGTTCAGTGCCCCGGCTACCTAGATGTTTTGGCTTCGGCTGGAACGGCAAAGGGCGCCGGGTCCTGCATCTGGACGCTGACGAGCGGAGACAAGGTCTTCGCCTCCTGGCAGTGCGAGGGGGGAGCGCCAATGTCTGGAAAGGCGTGTGACGGTCCGCTCACTGTAACCGGCGGCACTGGCAAGATGGCCGGCATTGCCGGGTCCTGGAATTTCCACGCATACACGGTCGCCTTCCACCCGGACGGCAAGGGGTCCGGCTATTCGGATCTTGACGAGGTCACCTACACGCTGCCCTGAAGGTAAGGCCTCATACCATTGGGCGGCCGCTTGGCTGCGGCCGCCTTCCCCATGCAGAATTCATTATCCGAGCTCGCAAGGAAGGCGACGGCGGGGCAAACGCGGCAGTCATTTCCCCGGACCGATGCTCACGTTCCCGATGCGCAACCGTTAGTTCGACGTGGAACTGCGGTCGGAATAGCCAGGCAAGCCTAAGGTTAGTCGGTCCGGCTGGGCATGATCGTGGACTCGGCCGGTGATCTTGCCCGCAAGGATCTCGCGCAGTCTGCCCGCCAACATCCCGAGCGAACTCTTGCTGGTGCCAACGGCACGGTTCGGAAGCCTGGGACATATCGCGACGTGGGAGTGACGCCGAGCGGGCTGTGCAAGGCTTGCTGCGGATGTCGATCTCTAGTCAGGTTGGGTTGCGGTAACCGAGACCGGAATCACTGGAACCTGCAGCGTCCACAGTGGTCCTTGCATACGCTTCGGCGCTCTATGACCCGCTGACCGTTGCGACATGGATGAAGTTGATGCCATTGCCAACTATCCTCCCCACATATGGAGGGGGCGGGTGCGGAATATCGCGGTATGGTGATCTCAGGTCATAGAACTACATCTAGCCGTGCGGAGGGGGCATGCAACCAAAGTCCGTGACGAGTTCACCATCACCACTGGTGTTGGGTCACAAAGACGGTGGGCCAGAATCCGCTGAGCCGCCCTATCATGTGCGGACCGTAGACTTCATTTGTGTCTTTGCGACCTTCGACCGGGAAGCAGTGCGGCGCAGCCTTCCCGCCGAGTTAGAACCTGCCTACGAGGAGCCCGGGTTCCTGGCACTCTACACAGCGCCGACCGGGTGGGGGATCGCCCCCTACTCGGCATTCTTCCTCGCCCTACCGGTAGTCGGATTCAACTCCCCAGATGGATCCCACGGGTATTTCATGGTGGAGGGATACTACACCGGTCGGGCCGGTCCAATCATGCACGACCTTTACAATCTGCGCCTTCAACCCGGCGAGGTTCGCCAATGGAACGATGGCCGACACTGGCATGGGGAGGTGGGTGACCCTGCCAGCCCCATGATTCATGTACGAGCGACCCCAGTGCTTCCCCGACCGGCCACACCACTGACAGCCGGTGTTCACCACTATCTCGGCGAGCGGCACGGTGGCGGCCTCAACATCTACTCGGTTGCATACTCGACCGAATTCTACCCGGTTGAGGATGTGCAGCTCGATATCCTTCCCTCGGCATCCCCTCTCCTGCAGAGCTTGCAGCCGGAGACCGTGGTCTTTTCATCGCTATGCATGCAGATGCCTTTGACCTTCGGCCCACCACGCCCAATCGGCACCCCGCCGGCAGAGGTGGTGCTCGAGAGCGCCCGCATGAGCCTGCTCGACTTGCTTTCCCGACTGGGACGACCAGCCGCACTGATCAGTGAGAGCGGGCGGGTGATATTCATTAACGGTGAAGGCGAGACTCTGCTTGCAGGCGCCATTCACTCTGGCCAGTTCGAAGCGTGGAGGACTAGCCCGTCCTATTCACACTGACGCGGGGCTATCTCCGATACTGGCCGGGTGAGCCGCGAGCGCGGGTTCGCGCTGCGCCTTTTTCATCGCGGTGTGGGCTGATGTTTTGATCTCCGAGTGGGTTGGGACGAAGGGTTGGCGGTCC
>CAMDAL010000014.1 GCA_945888565.1 Devosia equisanguinis
GCCCTGCCGATCTGCCGCATCGAGATCCCCGAATGCCGCAATATCTCGATCTCCACCCGCTCACGCAGGCTCACCTGTTCATAGCATTGTCCCATCGCAGCAACACCTTAGCAGGTGTTGCACTTGTCGCGTGAGTTCAGGGGACCCAAGTCCAACCCTGCTCAGGTGATCAGGTGGGTCCCTGCTTTCGCAGGGATGACACCTTGAGGGTACTGCGGCGGGAGTGGCCCGGCCGCAGTGTTTGCCTTACGCCGTCCAGCCGCCGTCGATGATGTGGACCTGCCCCGTCGTGTAGGTCGCGCCCGCGAGATACACCGCAAGGTCCGCGACTTCATCGGGCTGCCCGATGCGGCCGATCGGCTGGCGGGCGATGAAGGCCTTCTTGGCGGCGTCGAAGTCGCCGGTCGCCTTCCAGCGCTCGTGCAGCGACGGCGACTCCACCGTGCCCGGGCAGATGGCGTTCACCCGGATACCCTTGTCGGTGTAGTCGGCGGCGATCGACTTGGTAAGGCCGACGACGGCGGCCTTCGAAATCGTGTAGGCGGCGCGGTTCGGCACCGCGGTGATCGAACTCGCGACGGTCGCCATGTTGATGATCGAGCCGTCCTTGCGCTCCAGCATCTGCGGCAGCACGGCGCGGATGGCGCGGATCTGGGCCCAGACGTTGAGGTCGAAGGCGAACTCGAGGTCCTTGTCCGGCATCTCCATGATGTTGCCCGACTGCACGACGCCGGCGCAGTTGAACAGGATGTCGATGCGCCCGATCTCGGCCACCGCCTTGTTGACCTCGTCGGCCGACAGCACGTTCAGCACGCGGGTGGTGATGCCCGGGTTGGCCGCGGCCAGCTCCTTGAGCTTGCCTTCGTTGATGTCGGTCGCGATCACCTTGGCGCCGGCCTTCATGAAGGCCTTGGCCGAGGCTTCGCCAATACCCTGCGCAGCGGCAGTGATGAGTACGATCTTGCCGTTGAGATCGGCCATTGCTTGTCTCCCGAAATGTGATGGCGCTGTCATAAGCCGCCCGCGCCCGGACCGCCAGTCGGTCGAAAGGCTACGGTGGCGCCGGGGGCCGCTACTCCGCCCCCAGTTCCCTGAGGTAGAGTGCCGGCCGCGGTGCGATCCCCTTGAGAATGGTGGTGGCACCGAGAATGCCGGTAATGGCGACGGCGCCGATGTTCACCGCCAGCAGCACCACCGGATCGATGGCGAACTCCACCTCCAGCAGAAGCTGCACCAGCACCCAGGCAATGCCGGTCCCGGCAAAGCTCGCGACCAGCGCGGCGAGCAGCGCCAGCACCACGTAGTGGATCGCCGAACTGGTCAGGATCTCGTACGATTTTCCACCCAGCACCTTGGTGATCACCGCGTCCGCTTCCCGGCGTCGACGCCCCATGGCGAGGCTGCCCAGCAGCACCAGCAGCCCGTTGCCGACGGCAAGCCCGCCAACCAGCGTTGCCGCAAGCGACAGCTGGCTCAGCGCCTCGGTGATCCGCGTCAGCGTTTCGCCGATGGCGATGAAGCGCACGTCGGGCAGGTCGGTCGCCAGCCGGCGCGCCACGAGCTCCTCCCGGCCGGGACCGGCGGTGACGGCCGCCAGCAGCGTCGCCGGATAGTTTTCGAGCACCCCCGGCGCGAAGGTCGCGAGGAAATCGATGCCGCCCTGCCACGAGTAGTCGCGGAAGTTCGCCACCTCGGCGACGACCTGGTCGCCGAAGACGTCGAACGTCAGCCTGTCACCCAGCTTCAGGCCAAGCCCGCCGCGCAGCGACTGGTGCAGCGATATCTTGGGCGTGCCCGAATAGTCGGCGGCCCACCATTCCCCCTGCACGAGGCGCGAGGAGGTGGGCATCTGCGCCCGAAAGGTCATCGGCACTTCGCCCGACAGCAGGAACGACGCCTCCGGCCCGCGCGGCCGCAGCTGTGTCACCGGGATGTCGTTCACGGCCACGAGGCTGCCTCGCAGCATCGGCGTCGCGGTAAAGCGGGTGACGTCGCCACTGCCGTCCGACACCATGGCGTCGAGCTGCGCCACCTCGTCGTCGAACAGGTCAGAGGCCACCAGCGTTGGCGCGTCGAATACCGAGGCGCCCAGATACTCGTTGCGCAGGTTGAGCTGCAACACCAGCACCACCGCGAGCACCGTCAGCGTCAGCCCGATGGCGACGACCACGGCCGACGTGCTCTGCCCGGGTCCGGCGATTTCGCGCAGGCCATGGCGCAGCACGCGATTGCGCGCCTCGGGCAGCGCGCGCAACACCGTGCGCAGCAGCCACACAGCCAGCCGCAGCACCACCAGCGACGCAGCGCTCACTCCGGCGAAGGCCAGCACCAGCAAGGTGTCGCCTGTCATCAGGATAGCCAGCCAGATGAACAGCGCGATGGCCGCTACAAGCGGCAGCAGCTGCAGCGATGCCAGCACGGCGCGCCAGTTTATCGGCGGAATGCCGAGGCCCTTCGAGCGGAACAGGTCCACCGGGCTCACGCCCTGCGCCTGCAGCAGCGGCAAATACGCAAAGGCGAACGCAGTCAGCAGCCCTACGCCGGCCGCCACCAGCAGTGGCACCGCATGCAGTGTCGGCGGCAGGTCCACCCCCACCGATTGCCCGACGATCGGCAGCGCCACCAGCGCCACCGAACCACCGACGATCAGCCCGATGCCGACGCCGATACCGGCCAGCGTCGCCACCTGCACGAGGAAGTGCAGGAACACCCGCCCCTGCCGTGCCCCCATCGAGCGCAGGATGGCGATCACCGGGGCGCGCTCCGAGATATAGGCCGACATGCCGGTCCACACCGACACACCGCCGATCAGCAGCGACGCCAGGCCCACGATCGTCAGGAAACGCATGAACATGTCGTAGTAGCGCACCATCGGCCCCAGCCCGTCGCGCGCCGTGCGCACCGTCCAGGCCGCATCGTTCAGCGCCGTCTCGACCGCCGCCTTGCCGGCGTCGGGGTCTAGAGCACCGGTGAGCACCACCTTGTAGCGGAAATACGTGCCGAGGCCGGGCAACGGCGAGGTGCGGTCCGAGAGGATCGAAAACCCCTCGGTGGTGATCACGGCCGGCAGCCCGAGGCGGAAGCCGCGCACCGGTGCGTCGGTAATGCCGCCGAGCACGCCGCGCACCTCGAACGGGGTGCCGCCGATCTGCACCGTGTCACCCACCGCAACATCCAGCTGGTCCAGAATCAGCGGGTCGAGCAGCGCGCCGAAGCTGTCCTCCTCCCACGAGAGGAACTCGAACGGCGTCGTCCCCGGCGGCATCTGCGGGCTGTAGACTTCGCCGAGCAGCGGGTAGGCGATGCCCACCGAAATCAGGTCGACGAACGCGTCCCGCTCGTCGGCTTCCGCCCGCACGTTGGTGTCGATGACGCCAGCGACCTGGCCGAACTGCCCGATGGTCGCAAGCTCTTCGGCCGTTGCCGCACGATCGGCGCGGCTGAGCTCGATATTGCCACCCATGATCAGCGCCGCATTCGATTCGAGCGTCTCCTCCAGGCTGGCCGCGACCGAACTCACGCCGGCGATCAGCGCGGTGCCCACCGCGAGGCAGGCGATGATGAGGCCGAATCGCCGCCAGTCCCCGCGCATGTCGAGGAGTCCGAAGCGGATGGCGGACCAGAGGCGAATCATGAGGTGCGAACCGTTTCGACCAGTTCGCCGGCCGTCATGGTCATCACCCGGTCGGCCCGCGCGGCGAGCGCCGGGTCGTGGGTAATCATCACAACTGCGGCATTCTGCTTGCGGGCGAGCTCGAACATCAGTTCGATAACCTTTGCGCCACTGGTCTGGTCGAGATTGCCGGTCGGCTCGTCCGCCAGCAGCAGTTGCGGGCGGGCGATCATGGCGCGCGCAATGCCGACACGCTGCTGCTCGCCGCCCGACAGTGCTGCCGGCCGGTGGTCGAGCCGTTTGCCGAGCCCGACGGCCTCAAGCGCGGCGGCAGCAGCTTCGCGGGTCTTCTTCAGGCCCAGTTCAGGTTGGGCAATCTCATATGCGAGCGCCACGTTGTCGAGCGCGGTCAACGAGGGAATCAGGTGGAAGCTCTGGAACACGATACCGAGGGTCTTGCGGCGGAAATCCGCCAGTTGATCCTCGCTGAGCGTCCTCAGGTCTTGCCCGGCGACCACTACCGATCCATCTGTGGGGCGTTCGAGGCCGGCAAGGAGCATCAGCATCGACGTCTTGCCGCTGCCCGATGGCCCGACGATCGCCACCACCTCGGCCGGCGCCACCGACAGCGAGATGTTCCTGAGAATGTGCAGCGGCCTACCACCCACATCGAGGGTGTAGTTGACGCCCTCGAGGGAAATGATCGGGGCGCCGGTCGGGCGATTGCCGGAGCTGCCGCTACCTGTGGTATCGTTCACGAAATAGCCTTTTCCATTCCCGGCAAGACTGTGCCAAACGCATTTGCGGCAAAGCCGCTACTGCAATCGCATCCAATCCATGACAGACTTCCGGTACGTTTGAAAAGCGCCGGCAAGCATTTGGGGAGTGCCAAATAATGACGAAGGGTTTTCGTTCGTTCGCGGCCGCCGCGACGATCGCGGTTTCGAGCCTTGCAGTGGCACCCGCAATGGCCGGTCCGGCGGAGATGGACCTGTTGTCCGGCTACGTGGGCAACTGGAAGGGCAATGGCGTGATGGTTGGAGGGCAGCAGCCCGAGCCGTTCCGCTGCCGCATGCAGGTGCAGAAGGGCAACCAGGCCAAGGTGAACTTCGCCGGCCGGTGTACGCTGGTGAACTTCAACCTGTCGGTGTCGGGCACGATCGCCTTCAACGACAAATCGCGGCGCTACGAGGCGGCGATGAGCTCCAATGCCGGGTTCTCCGGCGTCGCGGCCGGCCGAATCAGTGGCGATACGATCACCTTCGATCTTGCCGAAAAGCAGATCGACAAGGGCGGCAACGACATGCGAATCGGCTCGAAGGTCAGCCTCGTGGCCGACACGATCAACATCGACTTCGAGATCGAGTTCAACAATTCCGGCAACGTGCTGACGGCCAAGGTGCCGTTCCAGCGCTGACCAGCGACTTGTGGATTTTCGGCAAGTCGGTCGACATTGCCAGTGATTGAGCCTAACGCAGGGGATCAGAGCCGATTGGCGGCGCTGACCATCCCCCGCGGAGTCGCATGTCGCAAGCCGAAACCAAAGCGCTCGAACAGATCGCGCTGCAGAAAGACCCCAAGCTCCTGCGCCGACAGGCCGAAAACGCACGCGGCAAGTCCGAGCTGGTCGAAAAGGCAACGATGGACCGTCTGGTCGTCGTGCTCGCCACCCACAAGCCGGGCACGGTCGAGTACGAGTGCTGGGCGATGGTCAACACCGTCGAGGAACTGCGCCGGCGCGCCGGTCACCCGGCGAAGATGAGCAAGATTCGTCCGAAGATCTCCAAGCTCGGCGAAATCGCGGCACTCGAGTATGTGGTGCAGCAGCCGACCGAAGGCTTCGCCGAACTCATCGCCTACGGCATGCCCGAACTGACCGCCGATGCAATCGTGCTGCGCTTCCCCCAGCACTTCACCGCCCAGGCGCAATCGTCCTCCCGCACGCGGTTGCGCGAAGCCGACCTGCAGGTGGGCGAAGACGGCGACGTGACTGCCGCCGCCTGACTATTTCTGATCCCAGCCGGTGATGACTCCGTCGTCGAGGGTAACCTTGTCGCGGAAGCGGTTCTTGCCAAGCGGCTTGTACTTGAAGACCTCGCGTACCCGGGTCTTCATCACCTTCTGCTCCACCGCGATCGGCTCGCCCCAGCTGTCCCGCAGCTGCTCGGCGGTCATCCCCTGCCAGATGGTCTGGGTCAGCAGCGCACCGACGAGCTTCTCGTCGCCATATTTCGCCATCAGCCGCGCATAGCGGCTGTTCCTGGCGAGCGCACGGGCAACGAACACCAGCACCGTTGCCGCTAGCATCAGCAGTATGGCGGCGACGATCCACTCCATTCCATGCGATCCTGAAGTCAGGCGGCCTGGCGCTCGGCCGGAACGCGGACCGCTGCAACGACCGCATCCTGCGAACGGGACAGGAATTCAGGGTCAGCCCGCAACAGATCGAGTGACCGCGGCGCTGGCAGCTCGCCACGCCAGTCCTCAAACGCAAAGCCCAGCGCCTCGCTTGCATCGGTCAGCGCCTCGTCGAGCGTATCTGCAACAGCGATGACACCCGGCACGTCCGGGAAGGATACGCCGTAGCCGGACTCGGGCTCCTTGTGAATCAAGGCGATGTAGTGCGATGCAACCATCATCAATCCTTCTGCCACCCGGCCTGGTCGCAGATCGAGCGCACCGTTCCCTGCGGGATATCGCGCCGCGGATGCGGCACAATAACGATACGCCCGTTGGCTTCGTGCCGGAACTTGTGATGCGAACCGCGCACCGAGACAAGTTCGAAACCGCTCTCCTTCAGTCGCCGAACAGTATCGCGACTGTCCCGAAGCATCAAACGTCGAGGTTGGCGACGCTGAGGGCGTTGTCCTGGATGAACTCGCGGCGCGGCTCGACGAGGTCGCCCATCAGCTCGCTGAACAGCTTGTCGTGGTCGTCGCTGTCCTTCACCTGCACCTGCAGCAGGGTGCGGGCGTTCGGGTCGAGCGTGGTTTCCCACAGCTGCTCGGGGTTCATTTCGCCGAGGCCCTTGTAGCGCTGCAGCGAGATGCCCTTGCGTCCAGTCGCGGCAACCGAGCCGAACAGCGAGGACGGTCCGAAGATGTCAAAACTCTCGGCCTTGCGGGTCAGCTTCGCCACCCCGCCATAGAGGTCGCCGAGCCGGTCGACCAGCACGCGGATACGGCGGACGTCGCTGCTGACCAGCAGGGCGGCGTCGAGTGCATGGTTTTCGGTCACGCCGCGAATGGTCCGGCTGAACACCAGTCCGCCCTGACCGTCGGTCCGCCCCTGCCAGCCACGCTCGACCTCGTCGGCGAGGCGATCGAGACGGCGCACGATGCGCTCGATGATGGTTCCGACGCGATCCGGGTCGTTGAGCACATCCGGGTCCAGCCCGCCCACGATGCCGGCCTGCTCGATCAGCGAGCGGTTGTAGCGCGTGTTGACGCCCTCGATCGCGTGAACGATCTCGCGTGCCTGCCGGACGATGGACAGCAGGTCCTCGCCGGCATGCGCGACGCCGTCGCGGGTCGTCAGCACGGCGTCGTCGGTGCCGGTATTGATCAGGTAGTCCTCGAGGCTGCGTTCGTCCTTGAGGTACTGCTCCGACGAGCCGCGCTTGATCTTGTAGAGCGGCGGCTGCGCGATATAGACGTGCCCGCGATCGAGCAGTTCGCGCATCTGCCGGTAGAAGAACGTCAGCAGCAACGTGCGGATATGGGCGCCGTCGACATCGGCGTCCGTCATGATGATGATCTTGTGGTAGCGCAGCTTGTCGGCGTTGAATTCCTCGCGACCGATCGAGGTGCCGAGCGCCATCACCAGGTTGCCGATCTGTTCGGACCCCAGCATGCGATCGAAGCGCGCGCGCTCGACATTGAGGATCTTGCCACGCAGCGGCAGCACGGCCTGGGTATAGCGGTCGCGGCCCTGCGAGGCCGAGCCACCGGCCGAGTCGCCCTCGACGAGGAACAGTTCGGATTTCGCCGGGTCCTTCTCCGAGCAATCCTTGAGCTTGCCGGCAAGGAAGTTCACATCGAGCGCCGACTTCCGGCGGGTGAGTTCGCGCGCCTTGCGGGCCGCCTCGCGCGCCGCGGCAGCTTCGGCCACCTTGCCGACAACCGCCTTCGCCTGGCCCGGGTGCTCTTCGAGCCACTGCTGCAGCTTGTCGGAAACCCCGTTCTCGACCACCGGGCGCACTTCTGACGAAACCAGCTTGTCCTTGGTCTGCGACGAGAATTTCGGGTCCGGCACCTTCACCGACAGCACGCAGGTCAGGCCCTCGCGGATGTCGTCACCGGTGACTTCCACTTTCTCGCGCTTCAGGATGCCGCTTTCATCAGCGTATTTCGTCACCTGGCGCGTCAGCGCTGCACGGAGTCCGGCGAGGTGCGTGCCGCCATCGCGCTGCGGGATGTTGTTGGTGAAGCACAGCACATTCTCATGGTAGCTGTCGTTCCACCACATGGCGACTTCCACCGTGATCCCGTCACGCTCCGATGACAGCATGATCGGCGAGCCGATCAGCGGCGTCTTGGCCTTGTCGAGATAGCGCACGAAGGCCTCGAGCCCGCCCTCGTAGTGCAGCTCGACCTCGACCGGCTCGGGGTGGCGGTGGTCGCGCAGCAGGATGCGAACGCCGGAGTTGAGGAACGCCAGTTCGCGCAGCCGGTGCTCCAGCGTCTTGAAGTCGAACTCCACCATGGTGAAGGTTTCGACCGACGGCGTGAACGTCACCATGGTGCCCGAGCGCCCGTCGAAGGTGCCGGGCTGGCGGTTGGGCACATAGGTGCCCACCTGCTTGAGCGCCCCATCGGCGACACCATGGGTGAAGCTCATCTCGTGAATCTGGCCATCGCGACGGATGTTCAGCTTCAGCGACACCGACAGCGCGTTCACCACCGATACGCCAACGCCGTGCAGGCCGCCCGACACCTTGTAGGAGTTCTGGTCGAACTTCCCGCCCGCATGCAGCTGGGTCATGATGACCTCGGCCGCCGAGACGCCCTCTTCGGCGTGGATGCCGGTCGGGATGCCGCGGCCATTGTCGTTCACCGACACCGAACCGTCGGCATTGAGCTGCACCGTCACGAGGTCGGCGTGGCCCGCCAGCGCCTCGTCGATGGCATTGTCGACCACCTCGTACACCATATGGTGCAGGCCCGAGCCGTCATCGGTATCGCCGATATACATGCCAGGGCGTTTGCGCACCGCATCGAGGCCCTTCAGGACCTTGATGGAATCGGCGCCGTATTCGTTCGGATCGAAGGGGGTGTCGGAGGTGCTCAAAAAGGGGTCCCGAATCAGGTCAGCGCGTGAGCTGATTTTTAAGTAGCGGATGGGAGGGCTATACCCAAGCTAAATGGCTATTTTGAGCCAGTTTTGCAAGGGTTTCCGGGCAGCGGCGGCCCCCCGCCTTGCGGGGTTGCGACGGATCGGCAGCATGCGGCTTTTTGGGGGCATTTCATGACATCGGATTTCGAAGCGGCGCTGGTTGCGGGGGACATCGCAGCACTCCGCGTCATCCCCAAGGCCGACCTGCATAACCACTTCACCAGCGGCGGCAATCGCGACTATGTCCGGGAAAAGACCGGCGTGGACGTGGCGCCGCTCGACTACGTGCTCAAGTCGATGGACGAGATGCACGAATGGATGGACCAGCATATCGGCCGCGCCTTCCACGGGCCGCAGGGCCGCATGATCGGGCTCGAGACGACCTTGGCGCAGGCCAGGCTCGACGGCGTGACGCGGCTCGACTGTGGCGAGGACGTCTGGGCCATGACGCTCTGGGACCGCGACGTGCCGCGCCTAACCGAGACGATGCGGGCCATCCATGCGCGCATCGCGCCCGACATCGAGTGGATTCCGCAGATGGGCCTGTCGCGCCACTGCCCCATCCAGTACCTGATGGAGTGGAGTGCGCCGTTCCTCGAACTCGATTTCTACCAGTCGGTCGACCTCTATGCCGACGAGTTCGCCCAGCCGATCGAGGTGTTCAAGCCGGTCTATCGCGCTGCCAAAGCCAAAGGCCTGCGACTCCGGGCCCATGCGGGCGAATGGGGAACTGCAGACGATGTCTGGCAGGCGGTCGAGGAGCTAGAACTCGACGAGGTGCAGCACGGCATCGCGGCGGCGAGTTCGCCGCAGGTCATGCGCTTCCTCGCCGACAACAGGATCCGGCTCAATGTCTGCCCGACGTCGAACATCATGCTGGGCCGCGTGGAGAGCATGGCGACGCACCCGATCCGCAAGCTGTTCGACGCCGGGGTCATCGTCACGGTCAACACTGACGACGCCCTGATGTTCGGTATCGGCGTGACCGACGAGTACCTCGCGCTCTATCGGGCGGGCGTGTTCACGGCGGCCGAACTCGAACAGATCAGGCTCAACGGCCTTACCGACCAGCCGCTGCGGCCCTAGACGGTTTTGCGGTTCGGAAACGCGAAAAGTCTAAGTCAGCCGCCCATCGCGCACCGTCACCCGCTGCGCCTCGTCGCGTAAGGCCTCGAACAGCATCGGGTCGGTGCCGGTCATGAAACACTGGGTTGCAAGCGAATCGAGCGCCACGAACAGCGCCGCCCGCCGCCCCGGGTCGAGATGCGCCGCGATCTCGTCGAGCAGCAGGAACGGCGCGATGCCGGTGGTGCGCTTCACCAGCCGCGCATGCGCGAGGATCAGCCCGATCAGCAGCGCCTTCTGCTCGCCGGTCGAGCCCAGCGCCGCCGGCATGTTCTTTTGCGCATGGACGATGTCGAGGTCGATGCGGTGCGGCCCGGCCAGCGTCCGGCCAGCGGCGCGGTCCACCGGGCGGGTCGAGGCCCACAGCGTCCGCAACTCATCCTCGAGTTCGGCTGAGCCATCCGGCACCGGCCGATCGGCGAACAGCAGCGTCAGCCCCAGCCGCGCCGACGGAAAGTCGGTGCCCGGCTCGGTGGCAGCCAGCGCCTGCAGGTCGGCAATGGCATCGGCGCGGGCAAAATGCACGGCCGCCGCGAGGCCTGCCATCTGCGCCTCGAGCGCATCGAGCCAGCGCGGATCGGCGTCCTCGTCGAGCAGCCGGTTGCGCTGCCGCATCGCCTTTTCATAGTCGGAGACGGTGGCCGAGTGCCCGGGGATCAGCGTCGTCACCAGGCGATCGAGGAACCGCCGGCGATCGGTGGCCGGTCCGGTGAACAGCCCATCCATCGACGGCGTCAGCCACAGCACCCGCAGATACGCGCTCATCTCCTCGATGGTCTTGGCGTTGGCGCCGTTGATCCGCACCCGGCGCCCGCCTTCGGTGCTGGTCCCGGTCCCGATATCGGTGGGCCCGCCTGGCGTTTCCACCGTCACCGCCACCGCCCAGTTGCCGTCCGATCCCTGCGCCCCGACCTCGTCGAAGCTCGCCCCCCGCAAGCCCCGGCCGGGCGACAGCAGCGAGATGGCTTCGAGCAGGTTGGTCTTCCCCGCGCCGTTCGGTCCCACCAGTACCAGATGCCGCCCGTCGAGATCGAGGGCGGCCGAGGCGTAGTTGCGGAACTGGCTGAGGCGGAGCCGGGAGAGGTGGCGAAGCGGGCGCACTACACCCGCATCGGCATCAGCACATAGAGCGCCTTGGCGTCGCCGTTCTCGCGCACCAGCGTGGGCGAGCCGGCATCGTTGAACAGGAACACGGCGTTCTCTGAGCGGATCTGCCCGATGATGTCGAGCAGGTAGCGGGCATTGAAGCCGATCTCGAAGCTCTCCGGCTCGAACTCGACCGCAATCTCCTCGCTCGCCGTGCCGTGGTCGGGGTTGGTGACGCTGAGCTCGAGCTGGCCCTCGCGCATCGACAGCTTCACCGCCTTGCCGCCGCGATCCGACGCGATGGTGGAGACGCGGTCGACGGCCGTCGCAAAGCTCGCCTTGTCGACCTGCATTTCCTTGTCGTTGTTCTTGGGCGTCACGCGATCGTAATCGGGGAACGTGCCCTCGATCAGCTTTGACAGCAGCACCACCGAGCCCAGCGTGATGCGGATCTTGGTGTCCGACACCTCGACCTGAACCTCGGCCTCCGCGTCGGCGCCATCGAGCAGCTTCTGCACCTCGGAGACGGTCTTCTTGGGCACGATGATGCCCGGCATGCCCTTGGCACCGGCCGGAGCCGCGGCTTCGGCGCGGGCCATGCGGTGGCCGTCGGTGGCCACGGCGCGTAGCGTCGCCTCGCCGTTCACGTCGAGCGTATGGAGATAGATGCCGTTGAGATAGTAGCGCGTCTCCTCGTTCGAGATGGCGAACTGCGTGCGCTCGATCAGTTCGCGCAGCACCGACGCGCCGACCTGGAAGGTGTGGGTGAAACTGCCGGACTTGAGGTCCGGAAACGAATCCGGCGACAGGCATGCCAGGTGGAAGCGCGAGCGGCCGGAGGTCACCAGCAGCTGCTCCGTCCCTTCGTTTTCGAGCCGCACCTCGGCGCCATCCGCCAGCTTGCGGACGATCTCGTAGAGCGTATGCGCCGGCACCGTGGCGGTGCCCGACTGCCCGACCATTGCCGGCACGCTTTCCGTCACCTCGATGTCGAGGTCGGTAGCGCGCAGGTCGAGCGACCCGTCGGCCGCCTTGAGCAGCACGTTGGCGAGGATCGGGTAGGTGTTGCGCCGCTCCACCACGCGATGCACGTGGCTCAGCGACTTGAGCAGATGGTTACGCTCCAGAGTGACTTTCATTTACCCAATAACCCCTGCGGCGGACGGCCCTGGGCGCTTCGAGAAAAAGTTGGAGACTTTTCTGCTTCGAAAGCGCGGCGACCGTGAAATTACCCCGGTCTGACCGGGGTTGGACATTTGCAAGCGCGCGGCCAAAACGCAAGTGGCGCGGCCGCCGCAGCGGTCACGTTCCCCAGGGCTTTGCACCCCGGCAGCCCTACCGATCGAGTACGGCGTCGAGCTGACGGGCGATTGCATCCACCCGGCGCTCGGCCTCCTCGGCATCAAGCCGTTGCAACATCTCGTGCCACGCCCGATCGGCCGGCTCGGCCTCCTGGATGGCACGCCTGCGGAAATCGAGCCGCTTCAGGCCCGACCGCAACCGCAGCAATACACGCGGTTTCACCACTGTTTTTCCTAACGACGCAACTTGGCACTACATCGACCCGACTGGGGCCGAACACATTGGGCGCCGGGCGACTGGCCCGGCACCCGAATTCGAGTTTCACTCCTCGAGCATGCGCTTCAGCAGCTCGATTTCCTGGGCGAGATCGCCATCGTCCTTGATCATCTGCTCGACCTTGCGGACCGAGTGGAGCACCGTGGTGTGATCGCGACCGCCAAACCGCCGGCCGATCTCGGGCAGCGAACGCGAGGTCAGCGACTTGGCGAGGTACATGGCGATCTGGCGCGGCCGCACCACATCGCGCGACCGGCGCGACGAGAGCAGGTCGTTGCGCGGCACCTTGTAGTGGCGCGATACGATGCGGAGGATATCCTCGATCCGCACCCGGCGGGTATCGCGCGACCGGACCAGGTCGGCGAGCGTGCGCTCCGCCAGCTGGACGGTGATCGGCTCCTTGGTCAGCTGGTTTGCGGCCAGCAGCCGGTTCACCGCGCCATCGAGGTCGCGGCCATGGCTCACCACGACGCGGGCGACGTAGTCGATGACCGATGGGGTGAAGTGGGCGTCCGAGAAGCGGGCGCTGGCCTGCTCGGCGCGGCGGGTGACGATGGCCTTCCGCAGGTCGAGGTCCAGCGGGTTGATGCCGACCACGAGGCCGCCCGAAAGCCGCGAGCGGACCCGCTCGTCCAGCATTTCGAGGTCGCGGGGCGCCGCATCGCCGGCGCACACCACCTGCTTGGCGCCCGTCAGCAGCGTGCCGAGCGTATGGCCGAACTCGGTGGCCGATTTTCCCTGCAGGAACTGCATGTCATCGATCAGCAGCAGGTCGACCCGGCGCAGCCACTCCTTGAAGCCGAGCGCCGACTGGCGCTGCACGGCATTGATGAAGTGGTACATGAAGTGGTCGGCGGTCAGGTAGACGATGTTCTTGGCTTCACCGCTGGCGGCGGCGGCCCAGCCGATGGCGTTGAGCAGGTGCGACTTGCCTAGCCCGACGCTTGAATGGATGTAGACCGGGTTGAAGCTGACGGTGTTGTTCAGCACCGCGCTCGCGACCTGCTTGGCAACCTGCAGCGCCATTTCGTTCGATTGACCGGTGACGAAGCTGTCGAAGGTCATCTTGGCGTCGAGCGCCGAACCCGAAAGCGCATCGCCGCGCGGTGCGGCGCCGGGAGCCGGCATGGCATCGCGGGTGACCCGTCCGGCGGCGGGAATGGTCGCGGCTTCTACCTCGGTGACGATGACCGGGGCGATCTCCGCCCTCTGCAGCGTCGGCCGGGCCTGGCCGTTGACGCGGACCGTCATGTGGACGCGACCGGTGCCCGGCAGTTCGGCCTGGAAGGCCCCGAGGATCTTCTCGCCGTAGTTGGACTGCACCCACGAACAAAGGAACCGGGTCGGCACCGAAACGTGCACCACGTCGTCGACCACTTCCTCGAGCTCGAGGCGGGTGAACCACGAGTTGAACACGTCCTCGCCGACTGCGGCACGCAGGCGCGCCCGCACCCGCTGAAACAGGTCACGGGTGGGAACATCCTTGCCATCGTGGCCCATGACAGTCTGCCCCCCCTTTGAAACCAGTCCCCTTGCTGCCTCAGCCCCCGAGTTCCATTCGGTACGCCCCGCCGCCGCGTTCGTCGCCATCGTGATTTCAGCCCCAATCCATGTCATGAGCGGCCGCCCTTTTCTGGGCACGGCTTCGCCAACTGTTGCCCGTTCTTGCGGGCAAACGTTCTCTGTCCGCGGCTACTGCCCCGGTACGCAAACTCAAATTGTTACAAGATAAGGACCGATGACGCGGTCCTCGCGCCGACCCGTTACTTGAAGTCGGTGGGACCTTCGGCAGAAAGCCTAAAATCCCTAACTCTTACCAGGTTTCCCAAGATTGCAGGCCTTCTTGTCATGTCAGGTCTGGCCACGATCTCGGTCAGCATACGTTCCGTTTTTAACTTCGCCTGGACCCGGTCTGGCGCCGTTTGTCCTCAGCGATGAACTCATCTTAGAGGGCTGGTTTCAGCCAATCAACGGGGGTTTTTAGCTGTGGGGGGCTTGACTCTGACCTTTGGTATTTCCTTCCCGGAGCCCTGCTGCCGAGCCTCAAAACCAAAGCCCTGTGACTCAAGGGGGAATCGCTGGTTCCCGGGATTTCCAAACAGTTAACGAAGGGTAGGAGTCTCGTCACTTTCGAGACAATTCTTTCCAAAATTGCGAATGAAAATCTGATGACGGTCGGCTGCAAAGCCCCGGAAACGCTGGCCTTCGGCCGGTTGATAACTCGACACAATCGTGTCGTATTCCTGTCACACGTGCCGACCCAAATTGGTACGGTGCCCCGTGCGGCGGACGGTCGCGGCCGACGGGGGTCTGACAAGGCTGCCCTGCGCAGGCAAACAAAAAGGCTCCCGAAAGGGAGCCTTCGTCAACCCGGTATCTTGCCGGATTATCAGGTCTGGATCAGGCCTGCAGAGCCTTTACGCGGGCGTTCAGCCGGCTCACCTTGCGGGCGGCCACGTTGGCGTGGACGATGCCCTTCTGCGAGGCACGGGCGATCTCCGGCCCGGCGGCCTTCAGCGCCTCGACGGCTACCTTGTGGTCGCCGCCGGTGATGGCCTCTTCAACCTTGCGGATGAAGGTGCGCATGCGCGAACGACGCGACTTGTTGACCTCGGTGCGAGCCGCGATCTTGCGAGTGGCCTTTTTGGCAGAAGGCGTATTGGCCATGAAATCCTCTTGGCGCTTCAACCCAATGGTACAGCCTTGCGAGCCGCACCCACGGGCGATGAAATGAAATCGGCGGCACCGGGCCGCCAAGGTAGGCGCGGTATAGTGTGAAGGCCCGATGACGTCAACCGGATTCACGGCCAGCGGGCCGAAGCCTAGTGCTGGCAGACCGGGCAAAAGAAAGTCGAGCGCCCGGACTGCACGATCCGCTCTATCACACCCTTGCAGCGCGGAGTAGGGCAGGGTTCGCCTTCGCGGTCGTAGACGGCAAAGCGGTGCTGGAAATAGCCCGAATTGCCGTCGGCAGCGCGAAAGTCCCGCAGCGTCGAGCCCCCGGCGTCGATTGCCTCGATCAGCACGGTGCGGACACCATCGGCCAGGTCCTCGAGGCGCTTCGAGGGCGCCCCGGATTTCAGCACCAGCTTGGCTGCCGCCAGGTCGGGCCGGATATGGGCGCGATGCAGCGCCTCGCTGACATAGATGTTGCCCAGCCCCGCGACGACCCGCTGGTCGAGCAGCGCCGCCTTCATCGGTGCCTTCTTGCCCTTGAATCGTTCCGCCATTTCGGCGGCATTGAACGCATTGGAGAGCGGCTCCGGCCCGAGCTCGTTGAGATAGGCCGACTCCGAGTCGTCGCCGAACAGGTCCATGAAGCCGAAGCGCCGCGCGTCATTATAGATCAGCTGCATCTGCCCATGCTGGGGGTGGCTCAGCTCCAGCACCAGGTGGTCGTGCTTCCGGTCCTCGGTCGGCTCGTAGTAGCGCGACGGCTCCTTGAACTTGAAGTCCTCGAACCGCCAGGTGCCGGTCATCCCCAGGTGGCTCAGCCAGGTCTTGCCCGTCGACAGCCTGAACAGCAGGTACTTGGCCCGCCGCGCCGTGCTCTCGATCGTCGCGCCCGCGAGCGCTTCGGCAAACCCCTCTGGAAACGGAAACCGCAGGTCCTTGCGGTTCAGCGTCACCGTGTCGATGCGCGCGCCCGTCACGTAGGGCTCGAGCCCGCGACGGACGGTTTCGACTTCGGGCAGCTCCGGCATGGGGTGGTCCTTTCGAGGCCCATATGTGGCCGCGGACACTACGGCACGCAAGCGACATCCGATGTCAGTGTTTGTGCCCCCAAGGCCATCACCTATGGTCCGGTTCAGGCCACTGGCCACCCTCCCCCTTGCGGGGAGGGTACCGAAGCTTAGGCGCGGAAGCGCCTTAGCGAGAGGTAGGGTGGGGGTTTCGCCGAGGTACGATGGGGGCCCACCCTCTGCCATACCCCCCTCCTAGCTCTGCTACGTCGCTGTCGCTCCTAGCGACGCTACCTCCCCCGCACGGGCGGGAGGTAGTCAGCGGCCGATCTCGTCATGGGCGATTGCCCTTCCCTAAGGGGAAACTCGCGGCGCTGGGAGCAAGCGACCAGGCAAAGCCCGGTGAGGTCATGCCACGAGCACACCCCGTCAACCCTGCGCCGCCATTGCACATGGCAACCCGCACCCCTCTCCGCTATAACCCGCGCAACCCGGAGACCGCAGCATGGGCGAGACCACGCATTTCGGCGAGCAGACCGTCGCCATCGAAGCCAAGCAGGGCATGGTCGATGACGTGTTCCACAAGGTTGCCTCGCGCTACGACCTGATGAACGACCTGATGAGCGGCGGCATCCATCGCGTCTGGAAGGACGCCATGGTGGCAAAGCTCGCGCCGCCCAAGTCCGGCTCGGCCCCCTATCGCGTGCTCGACATGGCCGGCGGCACCGGCGACGTCGCCGAGCGCATCGTCAACGCCTCCGTTGGCTTCGCCGAAGTCACCGTCTCCGACATCAACCCCGACATGCTGGCGGTCGGCGCCGAGCGGGCGAAGACGTGGCGCTTCCCGCAGCAGGCGAATTTCGTCGTCGCCAACGCCGAGGAGCTGCCCTTCGCCGACGAAAGCTTCGACGCCTACACCATCGCCTTCGGCATCCGGAACGTCCCGCGCATCGACAAGGCGCTGAGCGAGGCCCACCGCGTGCTGAAGCGCGGCGGCCGGCTCCTCGTCCTCGAGTTCAGCCAGGTCGACGCCCCCGTCCTGTCGCAGGTCTACAAGCTGTTCTCCGACAACCTGATCCCACCCATCGGCCGCGCCGTCACCGGCGATGCGCAGCCCTACCAGTACCTGGTGGAATCGATCCGCAAGTTTCCGACGCCCGAGCGCTTCACCCAGATGATCGGCGCTGCCGGGTTCAAGCGCGTCACCCACACTGCCTATTCCGGCAATATCGCTGCCCTCCACGCAGCCTGGAAGCTCTGACACAGATGGTGATCGGCGCCTTCTTCCGCCTCGCCCGTGCCGGTTTCATCCTGGCGCGCGAAGGGGCCCTGTCGCTGGCCGACAACGACGCGTTGCCGCCGGTGATGCGCGCCGGCGTCCGCTTCGGCCGGCTGTTCGAGCGTTCCGACGTGCGGGGCAGCGGCCGCGCCGAGCGGCTCAGCCGGGCGCTGCACCGTCTCGGGCCGACCTATGTGAAGATTGGCCAGACCCTCGCCACCCGTGCCGACATCGTCGGCGTCCAGATCGCCGCCGACCTTGCCGTGCTGCAGGACAAGATGGAGCCGTTCGATCCGGCCCTCGTACCCGGCATGCTGATCGAAGCGCTCGGCGACAAGGCCGCGGCCCTCACCAACCTCTCTCCGCCCATCGCTGCCGCCTCGATCGCGCAGGTGCACCGGGCAACCCTCGTCGACGAGGACGGCAGCCGGACCGTGGCGGTCAAGCTGCTGCGCCCCGGCATCCACGAGCGCTTCCGCGCCGATATCGAGAGCCAGTACGCCGGCGCCCGGCTCGCCGAGGCCCTGGTGCCGCGGCTCAGGCGACTGCGCCCCATCGAGATCGTGGCGATCCTCGACCGCTCGGCCCGCCTTGAACTCGATCTCCGCATGGAGGCTGCGGCCATCTCCGAGATGACCGACAACATCAAGGCCGACACCGGCTTTGCCATTCCCCAGGTGATGTGGGACCAGACCTCGGGCACCGTGCTCACCACCTCATGGGTCGACGGCATCCCGATCCGCGACCTCGCGGCGATCGACGCTGCCGGCATCGACCGCAAGGCCCTCGCCGGCAACCTGCTGCAGAACTTCCTGCGCCACACCATCCGCGATGGCTTCTTCCACGCTGATCTCCACCCCGGCAACCTGTTCGCCGACCCCAAAACCAATGGCGTCGTCGCCGTCGATTTCGGCATCATGGGCCGGATCGGCAAGCGCGAGCGGCGCTTCCTCGCCGAAATCCTCTACGGCTTCATCACCCGCAACTACCGGCTGATCGCCGAGCGTCACTTCGAGATCGGCTATGTGCCCAAGCACCAGTCCGTCGACGAGTTCGCCCTGGCGCTGCGTGCCATCGGCGAGCCGCAGCACGGCCGCCGCGTCTCCGATATCTCGATGGCCAAGGTGCTCGGCCAGCTGTTCGCCACCACCGAACTGTTCGAGATGCGGACCCGGCCGGAGCTGATCCTGCTGCAGAAATCCATGGTGCTGGTCGAGGGCGTCGCCCGCAACATCGATCCCGACCTCGACATCTGGACCCTGTCGGAGCCGATCGTGGCCGAATGGGTCCGCCGCGCCGCCGGTCCCCTCGGACGGCTCGAAGCGCTGAAGGAGCACTTCGACACCGCCGTCGAAACCATGGGCCGCCTCCCGGCGATCATCGACAAGGCCGAGATCGCCCTCGACGACTACGATCGGCAGAAGCGCTCACCGGCCACCCGCTTCAACCGCCTCATGTGGGTCGCCACCTTCTGGCTTGGGGCGGCGGTTCTCATTGCGTTAACCCTCAAGCTTCTCGAGTCCTGACCGGTTCAGCAGCCGTTCATCGAGCGGTCAGTAGCCGTTCATCCGCGAGCTTGCGGCCCGCCGGTGCGCTCCCTAGAGTGCCGGCGCGAGAGCGGCGGGCGACTGTTGAGGAGACTACCCCAATGAATTTCACGCCGAACTTCAAGATCCTGGGCCGGATCGCTGGCCTACTCGCCGTAACTGCCGGCCTCGCCGGCTGCATGGATGTGGCGACCGAGATCGAGGTGCTGTCCGCCACAAGCGGCACGGCGACCTCGTCGATCACGATCAGCCCGGAATTCTACCCGATGATCAAGCAGATGGCCGCCGCCGGTGGCGAAGGCGCCCAGTCCGAGCCCTTCTGCGCCAAGGACGGCGAAGAGCTGATCGAGAACGAAGACGGCAGCGGCACCTGCATCACCTTCAAGGAAGGTGACCTCGAGGCCCTCACCGCCGGCGACGATGGCAGCCCGAGCGACGAAGCCAGCTTCACCGAGATCAGCCCCGGCGTCATCCGCGTCGCCTTCAAGACCGACGACATGAAGTCGCAGGTCGCCGAGGGTACCGGTGGCGATAGCGCCGAGGACGAGCAGGCGATGGCGATGCTCAAGCCCTATTTCGAGGGCCGCATGATCTCCATCACCATCAAGGGCAAGAAGATCACCGACACCAACATGACAGCTTCCGGCGATGGCACCAGCGCCACCACCGAACTGCCGTTCCTCGACCTGCTCGAGGGCAATGCCGACCTTCCCGACGAGCTCTACGCCGTCGTCGATACCAACTGAGAGTATTCATGGCTGATCGGGTCGATATCGGTTTCGTCTGGCTCGATCACGGGCGGGGGCTTGAGCCCCCGCGCCAGCAGACCGCCGGTGCCGCGGGAGTCGATCTCCTCGCGGCGCTGCCGCCGGGCGAGGTGCTCAGCCTTGCGCCGGGCCAGCGGAGTCTCGTGCCGACCGGCCTCACCATGGCGATACCCATGGGCTACGAGGGCCAGGTCCGCCCGCGCTCCGGCCTTGCGGCCAAGCACGGCGTCACCGTGCTCAACACGCCGGGCACCATCGATGCCGACTACCGTGGCGAGCTGAAGGTCATCCTGATCAATCTCGGCGACGCCCCCTTCGAGATCCGGCGCGGCGAGCGCATCGCGCAGCTTGTCGTCGCGCCCGTCTCGCAGGTCAATTTCGAGCTCAGGGAGAACCTCGATGCGACTGAACGTGGTGCCGGTGGCTTCGGCTCGACTGGCCGCTAGCCTGCTGCTCATCTCCGCCGCCCCGGCCCTTGCCGGCGATGCGGCCCAGTTCGATCCGATCGGCTTCTCCGAGGACGGCCGCTATTTCGCCTACGAGGAGTACGGCATCCAGGACGGCTCCGGCTTTCCCTACGCCAACGTCTATCTCGTCGATCTGATCGCGGACAAATGGGTCAGCCGCCCCGTGCGTGTCCGCCTCGACGACGAAGCCGCCGGGCTCCCGGCCGCGCGCCGGCAGGCGCTCGAGCAGGCCAGCACCATGCTCGAAGACGCAGTGCTCGATACCCCGCCCCAGACACTGCTGCTCAACGCCGACGGCGAAATCGAGTCCAACCGGACACAGGTGACTGCCGGCATGTTCGGCAACGGCCTCGACGCCCCCCGCAATCCGTTTGCGCTCACCCTCACGACGTTCGATTCGACCAGCACCGAGCCCTGCGCCGACTACGGCATGGAACAACCCGTCCAGGGCTTCACGCTGAACTACACCGATGAGGGCGGCAACAGCGCCGAGATCTACCGCGACGACACCGTCCCCGCCTCCCGTGGGTGCGTGTCCGACTACCGCATCCACGCCGTGCTCAGCCCGTTCCCCGCCGGCCTGACCGCGTCTCCCATGGTGGCAGTCGTCTCGGTCTACAGCCTCGGCTTCGAAGGTCCCGACCGCCGCTTCGTCACCGTGCCGATCACCCCGTGAGCGCCCTCGGCCCCGACGAGATCAAGCGCTATGCGCGCCACATCGTGCTGCGCGGCGTCGGCGGCGACGGCCAGCAGCGCCTCAAGGCAGCGCGGGTCCTGGTGATTGGCGCCGGCGGTCTCGGCAGCCCCGCCATCGCCTATCTCGCTGCCGCGGGCGTCGGCACGCTCGGCGTCGTCGACCACGACACGGTGTCGATCTCCAACCTGCAGCGCCAGGTGATCCACCAGTCAGCCGGTGTCGGCCTGCCCAAGGCCGAAAGCGCCCGCGCCTTCGTCGCTGGCCTCAACGATCACGTCAGCGTCGTGCCCCACACCGAAAGGCTGACGGCGCAGAATGCCCCCGGGCTGATGGCGGACTACGACCTCGTCCTCGACGGCACCGACAACTTCTCCACCCGCGCCGCAACGGCGGCCGCAGCCCGGATGGCCGGCCTCACCCTAGTCTCGGGCGCTGTCTCGATGTTCGACGGGCAGGTGACGGTCTTCGCCCCCGGCGGCCCGCAATTCACCGACCTCTACCCCGACACCCCCGACGAGGCCGACCTGCCGGCCTGCGAAGTCGTCGGCGTCCTCGGCGCCGTCACCGGCGTCATCGGCACGCTGATGGCCATGGAAGCCATCAAGCTCATCACCGGGCTAGGCGACCCCCTCATCGGCCGCCTCCTCCTCTACGACGGCCGCGCGGCCCGATTCGACGAGATGACGTACTGACCTTAGCGGACCGCGTGCACCTTCACCTGCGCCTCGCCAACCTTGGCGGGGCGGATGAGGATTTCGACGTCCTGATCGAGCGCTGTCAGGAACGCCATCAGTTTTTCCAGCGAAAAGCCATCGAGCCGGTAGTTGACCAGTGCCGACACCTTTGGCTGCGGCACGGCGAGCAGGACGGCGGCCTCCACCTGCTTGAGCCTGCGAGCCTTGAGGATGGCATTGATCTCCATCGCGAGACGCGTCTTGGCCTGCCGTTCTGTCGCGTCGGGCAGCCCGAGATCGGCAAAAACGTTGCTGCTGCCATAGGTGATGTCATCGGTCATGTCGTCGCCTCGTAGTCCTGGCGCGCCCGCTTCAGGCGCTCCGCGACCAGTTGCGCGTCAAGCGCGGCCGTGCGGGTGCCAGCCGGACTCTTCTTCTGGCAGGCATGGAGGACGTAGATCGCGTTCTCGAACCGCACCCTAACGTACCCCAACAATATTACTCTACCGACGCTCTGGGTAATTACCCACCCCTTCGGCAGGCCGCGTTTTGACCGTTCTGGGCGCGTTCAGGCGAGGGTAGCGAGGATGACGTCGAAGGGATTTGCGCCTTTGAGCCGCGCGGTGTCGATTGTCGTTCGCACGTCCGCCTCGGCCTTTGCGGCCCA
>CAMDAL010000015.1 GCA_945888565.1 Devosia equisanguinis
GGGCTGCCGGTCCGTGCTGTAGCGACCACAGTCACGGCACACGAACCGCTGATAGCTGCCTTTACGCCCACGCTTGATCAAATCAGCACTCCCACAACGGGGGCAAACCATCCAACCCTCCTGCTCAAACCAACACGCTAAGCAGAATCCTAAAAGCACCAATTGTAAACAGTCCCCATGAAGGGGGAGGTGAAGCGGCGTCCGCTTCGGCGGTTGGAGGGGTGGCCCCAAGCCCCTGCCCCCTACTCCGCGGCGAAGCCGCGGAACTGGGCGCCGTGGAGGCGGGCGTAGGCGCCGTTCTGCTGGAGCAGGGCGTCGTGATTGCCCTGTTCGATGATGCCTTCGGTGCCGACGACGACGATGCGATCGGCGTTGCGGATGGTGGCGAGGCGGTGGGCGACGACGAGGGTGGTGCGGCCTTCGGAAAGCGCCGCAAGGGCCTGCTGAATGGCGTATTCGGTGGCGGTATCGAGCGCCGAAGTCGCTTCGTCGAGGATCAGGATCGGCGGGTTCTTGAGGAAGATGCGGGCGATGGCGAGGCGCTGCTTCTGGCCGCCACTGAGCTTCAGACCGCGCTCGCCGACCGAGGTGGAAAGCCCGTCGGGCAGCGACAGGACAAACTCGTCGAGCGAAGCACGGCGCAGGGCCTCGATGATTTCCTTGTCGGTGGCGCCGAGCCGGCCATAGGCGACGTTCTCGCGGATGGTGGTCCCGAACAGGAACACATCCTGCTGCACGATGCCGATCTGGTTGCGGAGCGACGCCTGCGTCATGTCGCGGATGTCGATGCCGTCGATGATGATGGCGCCGGCGGTGACATCGTAGAAGCGTGGCAGCAGCGAGCAGATGGTGGTCTTGCCGGCGCCCGAGGGGCCGACGAAAGCGACGGTTTCGCCCGCCCGGATGGAGAGGTTGAGCCCGTTCAGCACCTTGCCGTGGGCGGAGTAGGCGAAGCTGACATCGCGGTATTCGATGTCGCCCTTGAGGCCCGCAACCGCCACCGCGCCGGGGCGGTCGGCGATGTCTGGTTCGGTGTCGATGAGGGTGGTGAAGCGGCGGAAGCCGGCGATGCCCTTGGGGTAGCTTTCGAGCACCGAGGTGATCTTGTCGATGGGGCGGAAGAAGACGTTGACCAAGAGCAGGAAGCCGACGAAGCCGCCATAGGTCAGCTCGCCCTGCACGACGAACCAGGTGCCGGCGACCAGCACGATCAGCTGCACGAGGCGGGTCGAGAGGTAGCTGAGCGCGATCGAGGCGGTCATGTAGGCGTAGGCGTTGAGCTTGGTGGCCTTGTAGCCCTCGTTGTTTTCCGCGAACAGCCGGCGCTCATGGTCCTCGTTGGCGAAGGCCTTGACCACGCGGATGCCGCCGACGCTCTCGCCGATGCGGACGTTGAAGTCGGACACCTTGCGGAACAGGCTCTGCCAGTTGAGCGTCATCCGCGCCCCGTATTTCGACACCAGCCAGGTCATGAACGGCACGATGATGGTGGTCATCAGGGCCAGCTGCCAGTGGACCATGAACATCAGCGCGAAGGCGCCGATGAAGGTCATGATGGCGATGAACAGGTCCTCGGGGCCGTGATGGGCAACCTCGCCCACCTCCTCGAGATCCTTGGTGACGTGGGTGATGAGCTGGCCGGTCTTGTTGTCGTCGAAGTAGCGGAACGAGAGCTTCTGGATGTGGTCGAAGGCCTGGCGGCGCATCTCGGTTTCGATCGAGATGCCGAGGGCGTGGCCCCAGTAGTTCACGATCGCCTGCAGCCCGGTGTTGAGGATGTAGACGCCGAGCAGCAGGGCGGCGGCGCCGGCGATCAGCCCCCAGTTCTGTCCCGGCAGCAGCTGGTCGACAAAGACCTGCACGGCGATCGGGAAGGCGAGCTCAAGCACGCCGGCCAGCACGGCACAGCCGAAATCGAGGAAGAACAGATGCTTGTAGGGCAGGTAATAGGCAAAGAAGCGGCGCAGCATGGATAAACTAACCGGTCGGGCTCAAGTTTTACCCGAACGGGATAGGCCGGATGGCAGGCGGTGTCCATGCCGCTGTTCCACGTGAATCGCTGGCGGCGGCTTCAGGGATCGGCCAACAGCCGGGCGATCGAGCGGACGGAGTCGATTCCGCCTATCTCCTCGGCGCGGAGCGGCCGGCCGAGCTCGGCTTCGATCTCCATGAGCAGGGTGACGTGGTTCATGCTGTCCCAGGCGGGCAGCGTCGACATGTCCGCATCGAGCGGCACGTCCCCCTGGATGTTGAAGGCGCGGGCAATGATGGCGGCGGCGCGGGTCTGGCTGGTCATGATCTCGGGGGTCACAGGCCGGGCTCCGCGTGAGGTCCGCGCATCCAGTCCTCCTTCAGCATTTCAAACAGCAGGTAGTCGATCGGCTTGCCGGTTTCGGGGTCGGCCCGTTCGCGATGCAGGGTGCCCGAATGCCTGAACCCAAGCTTGCGATAGACGAAGATCGAGGGGTGGTTGGTGGACTCGATGCGCGACGTGAAGCGCTGGACGTCGTCGTGGCGGAAGAAGTGGTTCATGAGCTTCTTCCGCACCTCGAAGGCGGCGTCCTTGCCCAGCCAGGCGGAATCGTGAATGCCGACCGCGTTGCCTGCCGTCTTCCAGCCAGCCTGGCGTACCGAGTGATAGCCAATGACGGTGCTGGTCCCCTTGGGCACGATGGCAAAGGTGAAACGCGTCTGCCCATCGGGAAACGGGCCCCGCTTCAGCCAGGCGGCAAGGCTCATCGGCCCCTTGAGCAGGTAGACGTTGCGGTAGATGTTGCGGTTGGTGCGCCAGCCGCCTGGATCGCGCAGAATCTCAAGAATGCCCGCGGGACGGAGGATGAAGCGCTCGGTCTCAAGCTCCGTCATCAGCGTGCGGTTGGGCGGCTTCAGCGAGAGTTTCATGGCATGGCCTCGACGAGACGGCGGATATCGGCGCGAACAAGCTTGCCGCGTTCGTTGCGGGGGATGACGTCGAGACTGAAGAGGCGCGACGGTACTGCGTCCGGACGGGCCATGGTGCGGCACCAGGCCTTGATCGCCTCGGGGTCGAAGGCGATGCCGGGCTGCAGCACGATGGCGGCGCCAACGAGTTCGCCGGCAATCGGGTCCGGCAGGCCGAAGGCGCAGGCCTCGGCAACGTCGGGGTGGCGCTCGAGCAGCAGGTCGACCTCCTCGGCCTGCACCTTGATGCCGCCGCGGTTGATCTCGGTCTTGATGCGGCCGACGAGGGTGAGGCCATCGGCGTTCAGTTCGGCGATATCGCCGGTGCGGAACCAGCCATCGATGAAGGCCTCCGCATCGAGATCGGGACGCTGCCAGTAGCCGAGCATGATCGAGGGCGAACGGACCAGCGCCTCGCCGCGGCCGGAGCGGACGATGGCGCCATCTTCGCCGAGCACGGCGAGTTCGCCGCCCCATGGTTTGCCGACGAACCCGGCGGCCGCGCCCGGTGCGTCGAGGGCGCCGCCGGCGATCCAGTTGGCGGTCTCGGTCATGCCGAACATGTTGAAGACGTTGCGCGTGCCGGTGAAGCGGGCGATGTCTTCCCAGTGCTCGCGCGACAGCGGGGCGGAACCGACATGGACGCGGGCCAGCGGGCGCGTCGGTGGAGTGGCAAAGCGCAGCGCCAGCTTCCAGAACGACGGCACCGAACTCATGAAGCCGATGTCGTGCCGGTCGAGCCAATCGCCGAAGCCCCGCAGTTCGGCGGCATCGGGGCTGGGCCAGAGATAGACGGTACTGCCGGCGAGCAGCGGGGTCAGCACGTTGCCGATCAGCCCGTGGCCGAAAAACACCGGCAGGATGCAGAGGCTCGGCAGCGGCAGTTCGGGGATGACGGCGAGGTTGTGCGCGATGCGGGCGAGCAGTGCCGCCTGCGACAGGGCGATGCCCTTGGGCCGGCCGGTGGTGCCGGAGGTCATCAGGATCAGCGCCGGTTCGTCGGGGCCGAGTGGGGTGGCCGGGCTGGCGACGGGAAGGGGTTGCGGCAGCGTCGTCCGCAGTTCGCCGAGCCAGGCCCGGGCACCGGCGGCGGCGATGACGTTGTCCTGCTCGGGCGCCGGCAGGTTCGGGTTCACGCCGACGGCGACAAGGCCGGCCTGCCAGGCGGCAAACATCGCGACGAGGAAATCCAGCGGATCGGCGTGCCCGATGACCACGCGGTCACCATGGGCGAGGCCGAGGCTTTCAAGCTGGCGGGAGGTGGATGCAACCGCTGCAGCAAGCCCGGCGGCATCGAGCTGACGCCCGGAGCGGACGCTGACGAGACACGCCGTGGGCGGAAGGCGATCGGCGAGAGGCACGAAAGAGTGGGTCAAGACCGGCAATTTCCTGCATCACCCCCGGCGATTTCACCAGCACTATCAAGTGCGGGACAGGAATGAAAGCCGGGCTAGCGCTGCTCGCCGGGGCTAGCGGAGGCGGCGGGTCAGTTCGGCGCTCAGGTAGCTCAGGTCCTCGGGTTCCAGCTTGCCGATGTCGCGGGCGAGGCGGTTGGCCAGCTCGGTGGCCTCCGGTGACATGCCCGCCGTGTCGATGCTGACCTTGGGGTCGCTCATTTCGGCGAGGCGCTGCAGGTCCTCGGCCTCGTCCCAGATGACGTTGAAATAGGCGATGATGCGCTGCAGCAGCATCCAGGTCGGCTTGCCGCGACGACCGTGTTCGAGCGCCGACAGGTAAGCGCTCGAAACTCGCAGGGCCTTGGCCATGTCCTTGAGCGACACGCCCCGCTCCTCCCGCATCTGGCGCAGCTTCTGGCCGAGCGGGGTCATCGGTAGTCCCTTTCGCGGCGCAGGCGGACATAAAAGGCGCCATCGCCGCCATGGCCCTGTGCCGCCGAATCCCAGCCGGCGACGAGCGGGGCGAGGCCGGGCTCGGTCAGCCAGATGGGCAGCATCTGGCGCAGCACGCCGCGCTCGACAATGACCGCCGCGTCGTCATCGAGCTTCTTCAGCCCCTTGCCGGTGATCACCAGCAGGGTGCGGTCGCCGCGTGAGTGGCGGGCGTGGACGAAGCGGGTGAGGGCAGCATGGGCCTCGACCTGGCGCATGCCGTGCAGATCGATGGTGCCATCGATCTGGTCGCGGCCGCGCATCAGGCGCTGCTTGAGGTTTGGCTCGATGCCGGGCCGCGGCGGCTTCTTTCCCGGCCGCTTGTCGGACTGGTATGACGGCATAGCGGCCAGCGGCCGTTTGACCGGGGCAGTCGGCCGGGGGGGCGGCGCCGCAGGGAGCGGCAGGGGCTCCGTCTCGAGATCGACGATCGGTTGCCGCGCCGGGCGCAGCGGCGAAACCGTCTTCGATACTTCGAACCAGAGGTGCCAGTCGGGCAACCTGGGCTTGCCGTCGCGGCGCCTGGACATGGTTCGGCCCGCTGTCCGGGGTTATTCGAGCTGGCTGGTGGCGACGAGCTTCCAGTTGGGGTCGCGCGACTTGGGAGAGCGCGCAAAGGTCCATTCGTCGGCGATGGTAGTGACCTGGTCGGCATTGCCCTCGAGCAGCGTACCGTCCTTGTCGCGCGTGGCGGAGACCACCTCGGCATGGAAGCGGATGGTGACGTTGGCGGCGCGCTTGTCGAGCTCGGCTTCGGTGATTTCGACCTTGGGCAGGCCGACGAAGGTGAAGTCGATGGTGCGGCCGGCCGCCTCGCGATCCTTGATGGCGCGTTCGAAGCCGTCATAGACGTCCTTGTCGAGCAGGTTCTTCAGCGTCTGCCGGTCGCCCTGGGCGAAGGCGGTGACGATCATCTCGTAGGCGGACTTGGCGCCTTCCATGAAGATCTTCGGGGTGAAGGTCGAATCGGCCTCGGCGATGGCCCTGATGCCAGCCGCGACCTGCTCGTCGCCATGGGCGAACTGGGTGATTTCGGTTTCGAGCTTGCGCTGGGCCCGCTCGACATCCTCGTCGTTCTGCGGCGGGTCGACGGGGCGCGGGCGCATCTGCACCACGTTCTCCTCGCCCGGCTTCTGGGCCGCCTTGTCCGCGGCCTCGCGGCGCTGCAGCGGCGTGCGCTCGTTGCCCGTGCGGGTGCCAAGGACCTGACGCAGCCGGAACAGCACGAAGATCGCGAGCCCGATGACGATCAGAGTGGGGATATCCAGGAATTCTTCCATAAGTCGCTGTGCTCGTTCTTGACGCGCCCGGGAGCAGGCTTGTGTGGCTCGATAGCCGCAAAATCTTTCCTATATATAGGGAATGGTTCAGCCGGAAACCAGTTCACGTTTGGCTGAGCCGATGTCGCATGCACGCTTGGTAAAGGAACCTCCGCAGTGGGCCGTATCCTGTTCGCCGTCTTTCTTGCCGTCCCGCTGATCGAGATCGCGTTCTTCGTGATGATCGGCAATGCCATCGGGCTGTGGCCGACGCTTGCCGGCGTGCTGGTGACGGCGGTCACCGGATCGCTCATCCTGCGCTGGCAGGGGCTGCAGCTGTTCAACGAAATCCGTTCGACCATGGGCGAGGGCCGGCTGCCGGCGCGGGCGCTGGCCGACGCGATGATGGTGGGGATTGCCGGCGTGCTGCTGCTGACGCCGGGCTATTTCACCGACCTGCTCGGTCTCGTGCTGCTGATCCCGCCGGTCCGCACGCTGATCTACCGCTTCCTTGCGAGCCGGGTGAAGGTCGTGTCGACCACGACCAGCGCCAGCTATGGCTTCGGGCCGCGGCGTGTGGAAGACGATACGATCGAGCTCGGCGACGACGAGTATCGGCCCCGATAAATCGGGCCGGCGGGCCGAGTTCCTTGTCCGGGTGCGGCAAAGATGCTAGCCAGCCGCCCAGAATTGTTTTCTTTTTCGTTGAGGACTGCCGAAACATGGCTGATGAAACTCCGGCCGGCGCTGCGCCCGCCAATGCCGCCACCGCTCCGGGCTACAACCTGGTGGGCCAGTACATCCGCGACCTGAGCTTCGAGAACCCGGGCGCGCCCGGCTCGGTGATGCTCGGCGGCCCGAACCCGAACTTCAACGTCACCATCAACGTGGGCGTGAAGAAGCAGGCCGACGACCTCTATGCGGTGGAGCTGAACCTCAACGCCAAGGCCGAGCGCGACACCACCGTGCTGTTCAATGTCGAGCTCGCCTATGGCGGTGTGTTCCGGCTGCGCAACATCCCGGAGGCCCAGCTGCCGCCGCTGCTGATGATCGAGGCGCCGCGCATCCTGTTCCCGTTCGCCCGCCATGTGCTGGCCAACACCGTGCAGCTCGGCGGCTTCCCGCCGCTGATGATGGAACCGGTGGATTTCCAGCAGCTCTACCTGCAGAATCTCGCCAGCATGCAGGCCGCCCAGAAGCCGGCCACCACGAACTGACCGGCTTTTAGCCGGCGGGACTTTCGGGGCGGCCACGCAGGCCGCCCTTTTTGTTGCCTCGGGTGCTGTGTGACGCGAGGCTGCTCGCGTGCACGACGTGTCATCCCTGCGAAATCAGGGACCCAACTGAAGACCTGAACTGGTGGAAAAGTGGCTCCCTGCTTTCGCAGGGATGACAGCGTTGAGGATGTTCGACCGGCAGCGCTCCGGGGCGTCGTCCCTACTCCGCCGCGACCTTGTCTTCGTAGTATTTCCACAGCGCGTCGTCGCCGAAGCCGGCGATGAAGGCGAAGTGGGCTTCGATTTCGGCCTCGGAGATGCGACGGGCGAGGGGCGTGGGGCGCTGGCGGGCCGGGGCGCGCTGGACGTTGATGCCGTACTCGACATTGGTCTCGGCGACCAGCGCCAGGCTGACCTGCTTGCCGCCGATCAGCTCGAGATAGACATCGGCCAGGATCTCGCTATCGAGCAGCGCGCCGTGCAGCACGCGCCGCGAATTGTCGATGCCGTAGTGCTTGCACAGCGCATCGAGGCTGACGCGGGCGCCGGGGTGGCGCTGGCGGGCCACCATCACGGTGTCGATCACCTTGTTGGTGAGGCTCGGGCGGCCGATCCGTTCCAGCTCATGGTTCAGGAAGCCCATGTCGAACGGGGCGTTGTGGATCACCAGCGTCGAGTCGGCGATGAACTCCAGGAACTCGTCGGCCTTTTCGGCGAATTTCGGCTTGTCGGCGAGGAACTCGGCGCTCAGCCCGTGGACGCGGAACGCCTCCTCCGGCATGTCGCGCTCGGGGTTGAGGTAGATGTGGACGTGCCGGCCGGTGGGGATGTGGTTGAGCAGCTCGACGGCGCCGATCTCGACGACACGGTCGCCGGTCACAGGCGACAGGCCGGTGGTTTCGGTATCGAGCACGATCTCGCGGTTCATCTGGCCTCAGGACTTTGGAGCAGCTTGCCGACCAGCGCGGCGACACTGGCACGGGTCGAATCAATCGACGTGCCGGTATCGAGAATATAGTCGGCGCGGGCGCGTTTTTCAGCCTGCGGCAGCTGCCGGGCGAGGATGGCATCGAGCTTTTCCACCGTCATGCCGGGTCGGGCGAGGGCGCGACGGCGCTGCTCGGCTTCGTCGACGACGGTGACAGCCACCGCGTCGAACCCCCAGTCGATGCCGCGCTCGTAGAGCAACGGGATATCGACGACGGCGAGCTTGGCCCCCGAGGCCTCGGCCGTGGCGAGGAAGGTGTCGATGCGGGCGCGGACCAGCGGGTGGACAATGGCTTCGAGGCTCTTCAGCCGCTCCGGATGGGCAATGAGGATGGCGCTGAGCCTTGCCCGATCGATGACGCCGTCAATGGTAACTCCGGGGAAAACCGCTTCGACCAGCGGCACGGCCTCAGCCTTGTAGAGCGCGTGCACGGCGTCGTCGGAGGAAAACACGGGGATACCGAGATCGGCGAAGGCCTGCAGCGTCGTCGATTTGCCGGTGGCGATCGAGCCGGTGAGGCCGAGGCGGAACATCAGAGCGTCGCCTCGATCTTCGCCCGGAGTTCCGGCGTGACCTCGGGGCGGACGCCGAACCAGGCCTCGAAACCGGGCACCGCCTGATGCAGCAGCATGCCGAGCCCATCGACGGTGCGCAGTCCGAGGGCGCGGGCGTCGGCGAGCAGCGGCGTGACCAGCGGCACGTAGACGATGTCGGTGACGAGCGCGGATTTCGGCAGCAGGTCGAGCGGCAGGCCTTCGAAGCGGGTGCCGTGCATGCCGATGGTGGTGGTGTTGACGACGAATTGGGTATCTGGCGCCAGGCTGGCGAAGCTGTCGAGCCCGTAGCCTTCGAGGCGGCCCGGCATATCGGCGGCGAGCGCTTTCGCCCGGTCAGCCGTGCGATTGAGCACGCGAACGATGCCAGAGACACGCAGCGCCAGGGCCGCCGCAACGGCCCGGGCCGCACCACCGGCACCCAGCACGATCGCGTTGTCGATACAGGCGTCCCAGCGGGGCGCCTGCTGGTCGAGGTTGGCGAGGAAGCCGTAAAGGTCAGTATTCTGGCCGTAGATGGCGATGCCGTCGGCCGTCGCCAGTTGGCTCAGGGTGTTGAAGGCCTTCAGGTGTTCGGTATCGACGTCACGAAAATCCACCAGCTTCCAGGCGTCTTCCTTGTGCGGCACGGTGACGTTGCCGCCGACGAACTCGCCCGAACGGATGCGATCGAGGAAGGCCGGGAGCTCCGCGGGCGCCACCTCGATCGGCTCGTAGCTGCCCTCGATGCCGTGCTCGGCCAGCCAGTGGCCATGGATCAGCGGCGAGCGGGAGTGCTTGATGGGGTACCCGATGACGAAGGCTTTTTTCACGTGAATCACTTGCTGAGAAGGTGCGGGGCGTGGAGGCGGATGGCAGTCAGCAATGGCAGAAGCGGCAGGCCGAGGATGGTAAAGTAGTCGCCGTCGATGGCGGCGAAAAGCCGGATCGACGGCCCTTCGAGCCGATAGGCGCCAACCGAGGCGAGCACCGCCTCGCCTTCGAGCGCCAGCACCGTGTCGAGTTCGGCGTCGGTGAAGTCGCGCATCAGCAGGCGGGCGGTGTGGGTTACGGACCAGAGCAGTTCGCCGTCACGGGCCAGCGCGACGCCGGAATGGAGGTGATGGAGCTTGCCGCGCAGCCGGTCGAGCTGGTCGCGCGCTGCGTCGAAATCGGCCGGCTTGTGCAGCAGCGCGTTCTCGAAGGCCAGAACCTGGTCGCCGCCGACCACCGTCGCGCCGGGCCGGCGCCGTGACACTTCGAGCGCCTTCGCCTCGGCGAGCTGCCGTGCGACCGTCTCGGGCGCTTTCCCCAGCAGTTGCGCCTCGAGCGCCCGTTCGTCGATTTGCGCTGGACTCGCCTCGAATCGCAGGCCGGCCCCGGCAAGGAGCGCCTTTCGGGCGGCACTGGTGGAAGCGAGGATCAGCATGGGTAGTGGTTTTCCACACTGTCCCCGTTCCCTCAAGCGCCGAAGCTGTGAATACAGGGGGGTGAGGTGGCCGACCCTGGCTTATCCCCGCTCGCTCGATATCCATCCACACGAAGACCCGCCTCAGGGGTTAACAGATCCTTAACGTGGGAATCGTGGATAACCCCGGTCGGAGCCTGCCGTGGATTCACAGGCTCGTTAACGGTTCATCAACCAGTGTGGCATGGTTAACGGCCCGTTAACGCAGGCGACTCCGGGGGACGAAAAGAATCCATGGGAGAATGGATTCACAGGCTCGCGGGCCAACGCCCCGTGCGGTTCTGTCGCCGGGTTTGGCGTTGTGGACAGCCATGAATTGGAGCTACACACCGCCATAATGATGAAGATGAAAGAATCTATCTCTCTAGATGGGAGGGCGGGATGACCTCGACCAAACCGCTGCTCGACACGGTGCTGGGCCGCCGCGGCGACCGGCTGCCGATCTGGATCATGCGCCAGGCCGGCCGCTATCTGCCCGAGTACCGTGCGCTGCGAGCCAAGGCCGGGTCGTTCCTCGACCTGTGCTATAATCCGGAGCTGGCAGCCGAGGTCACGCTGCAACCGCTGAAGCGGTTCGACCTCGATGCGGCAATCCTTTTCTCCGACATCCTGGTGATCCCCGACGCGCTGGGCCAGAAGGTCCGCTTCGAGACGGGCGAAGGGCCGCGGCTCGAACCGCTTACAGTCGAGCGTATCGCAACGCTGGACCTTGAAGGGGCTCACGAGGGACTGGCCCCCATCATCGAGACGGTGCGCCGGGTGAAGGCCGGGCTTGCGCCCGACAAGACGCTGATCGGCTTTTGCGGTTCGCCGTGGACGGTGGCCACCTACATGATCGGCGGGCAGGGCTCGTCCGACCAGGCGGCGGCGCGCACCTTCGCACTGACCCAGCCGGCGGCCTTCGCGCGGCTGCTCGACGTGCTGGTTCAGGCCAGCATCGAATACCTCGGTGCGCAGTTGCGGGCGGGCGCCGATGTGGTGCAGCTGTTCGAGAGCTGGGCGATGAACCTCGACGAAGTGGCGTTCCGCGACTGGGTGATCGAGCCGAACCGCCGGATCGTCGAAGGCCTGCGCCGGGAAATCCCGGATGCGCCGGTGATCGGGTTTCCGCGCGGCGCGGCCGGCAACCTGCCTGCTTATGCGAAGGCGACCGGGGTGAACCTGCTGGGGCTCGACTACGGCATGCCGCTGAGCTTTGCCGAGCAGCTGCCGGCGGGCCTCGGCGTGCAGGGCAATCTCGATCCGCTGCGGCTGCTTGCCGGTGGGGAGCAGATGGAGGCGCGGGCCGAACAGATCGTGACAGCGTTCCGGAATCGGCCGCATATCTTCAACCTCGGCCACGGCATCGTGCCGGAGACGCCGATCGGCAATGTCGAGCTGTTGATCGCCAAGGTTCGGAGCCTGTAACCGATGGATGCGCTGCTGCCCGCCCTGCCCTGGATCAAGGCCCTGCACGTGCTGTCGGTGATCGCCTGGATGGCCGGCATGCTCTACCTGCCCCGGCTGTTCGTCTATCACGCCGATGCCGAGAAGGGCTCGGTGCAGTCCGAGACGTTCAAGGTGATGGAGCGCCGGCTCTATCGCGGCATCACCACGCCGGCGATGGTAGCGACCTGGGTGTTCGGGCTGCTGATGCTGGGCATCGACCACGCCATCTGGTGGGGTGTGTGGCCGTGGGTGAAGGCGGTGATGGTACTGGCGCTGTCGGCCGTGCACGGGTTCTACGGCCGGTTGCGACGGGATTTCGCCAACGACCGGAATGTCCGCCCGTCGAAATTCTTCCGGATGATCAACGAGATCCCTTTCGTGCTCGCCATCGTCATCGTCATCATGGTGATCGTGAAGCCGTTCTGACCAGCCGGCGGGCTGGACCGGCTTTCGTTGTGACGAGCTAGCGTGGTTTGTGCCACTCAGGTTGAGCGTTCACCAACGTTGAATCCCTGCGGAAGCAGGGATCCACTTCTCCGCCAGCGCGGGTCTTGAGTTGGATTCCTGGCTTCGCAGGGATGACAGTTCGGCGATTGGGAGCGAACGGGAGACCTAAACTACCCTCGAAAAGCACTCTTCAAGGCCCCGCCCCCGCTGGGGCCTTGAATGTGGCGGCAGTTTTAGCTATCTGATCGCCGTCTCGCCCTACATGTAATCGGCGCTGCCAGGCGCTTCGATGGGCAAATCCCGGGTCAACACTCGCCTTCTTCCAAATTTCCCGCCACTCACCACGCCCAAGGTCCATACTCCTGATGGAAAGCATCAAACTCAGCGAACTCAAGGCCAAGACGCCTGCCGAACTGCTGCAGTTCGCCGAGAGCAACGACGTCGAGAACGCCTCGACGATGCGCAAGCAGGAACTGATGTTCGCCATCCTCAAGGAACTTGCGTTCCGCGAAGTGGACATCACCGGCGAAGGCGTGGTCGAAGTTCTCCCTGACGGTTTCGGTTTCCTGCGCTCCCCGGACGCCAATTACCTGCCCGGCCCCGACGATATCTACGTCTCCCCCTCGCAGATCCGGCGCTTTTCGCTCCGCACCGGCGACACGGTTGAAGGCCAGATCCGGTCGCCCAAGGAAGGCGAGCGCTATTTCGCGCTGCTCAAGGTCAACACCATCAATTTCGAGGACCCCGAAGCGGTCCGCCACAAGATCAACTTCGACAACCTGACGCCGCTCTATCCGGACACCCGGCTGCGGCTCGAGCTCCCCGATCCGACCATCAAGGACAAGAGCGCCCGGGTGATGGACCTGGTGGCGCCCCTCGGCAAGGGCCAGCGCGCCCTGATCGTGGCACCGCCGCGCACCGGCAAGACGGTGCTGCTGCAGAACATCGCCCAGTCGATCGCCGTCAACCACCCCGAGTGCTACCTCATCGTGCTGCTCATCGACGAGCGCCCCGAGGAAGTGACCGACATGCAGCGCTCGGTGAAGGGCGAGGTGATCTCCTCGACCTTCGACGAGCCGGCGTCGCGCCACGTGCAGGTCGCCGAAATGGTGATCGAGAAGGCGAAGCGCCTCGTCGAACACAAGCGCGACGTGGTGATCCTGCTCGATTCGATCACCCGCCTCGGCCGCGCCTACAACACCGTGGTGCCGTCGTCGGGCAAGGTGCTGACCGGTGGTGTCGATGCCAACGCGCTGCAGCGGCCGAAGCGCTTCTTTGGTGCGGCGCGCAACATCGAGGATGGCGGTTCGCTGACCATCATCGCCACGGCGCTGATCGATACCGGCTCGCGCATGGACGAAGTGATCTTCGAAGAGTTCAAGGGCACCGGTAACTCGGAAATCATCCTCGACCGCAAGGTGTCGGACAAGCGCATCTTCCCGGCGCTCGATGTCACCAAGTCCGGCACCCGCAAGGAAGAACTGCTGGTCGAGCACGATATCCTGCGCAAGATGTATGTGCTGCGCCGCATCCTCAACCCGATGGGCACGGTCGATGCGATGGAGTTCCTGATGGACAAGATCCGTCAAACCAAGACGAACTCCGATTTCTTCGACTCGATGAATACCTAAGCCAGCATGGCTGCCGGCGACACGATTGTGGCGCTGTCCTCCGGGGCATTGCCGGCCGGTGTCGCGGTCATCCGGTTGAGCGGACCCGAGGCCGGGCCCGTTCTCGTCGGGATGCTGGGGAAACTCCCTACCCCGCGAAAACTCATGCTCAGTGATATCGTCCTCGATGGCGAGACGCTGGACCGGGGGCTGGTCGCCTGGATGCCGGGGCCGCGCAGCTTTACCGGCGAAGATTGCGCCGAGCTGCAACTGCATGGCTCGCCGGCGGTGGTACGGGCGGTGTTGCGGCGGCTAACGGCCCGGCCTGGGCTGCGGCTGGCAGCGGCCGGGGAATTCACCCGCCGCGCCTTCGAGAACGGCAAGCTCGACTTGACGGCGGTGGAGGGACTGGGCGACCTGATCGTCGCCGAGACCGAGAACCAGCGGAAGCTCGCCCACGCCCGGCTCGAAGGCGGCCTGACCCGGCAGGTCGAAGGCTGGCGCGAACAGCTGCTGGATCTCAGGGCCGAGATCGAAGCGCAGCTCGACTTCTCGGACGAAGGCGACGTGGGCGCCCTGCCCGCCAGCTGGGCTGACGAGGTTCTGGCGCTGCATGCTGCGCTATCCCGTGTGCTGGGCTCACTGTGGCAAGGCCGTATCCTCCGCGACGGGTTCCGCGTCGTGCTCGCCGGCCCACCCAATGCCGGCAAATCCAGCCTGTTGAACGCGCTATCAGAGTCGGACGCGGCGATCGTTTCGGACGAGCCAGGGACGACGCGCGACCTCAAGGAAATACCGCTCGATCTTGGCGGCCAGCTGGTCATCCTGATCGATAGCGCCGGGCTGCGCGAGACCAGCTCCAGGGCCGAGGCGCTTGGGGTCGAACGGGCCCGAGCCGCCATGCTGGCAGCGAACGTGGTGCTGTGGTTGCAGGCCCCGGACATTCCGGCCGAAACGCCACCCGATCTTTCGGCCGAACTCGGCGATGAAGGCTGGAATAGGCCGCCAGTGCTGCGGATCGGTACCAAGAGCGACCTTGGCGGTGTTGCCGGGGTTGATCATACGGTTTCGGTCGCGGACGGGTCGGGTGTGCCTGAACTGTTGCAACTGCTCTACGACGCTTCGGGTGCCGGCCTCGTCGAGCCGGGTGAACTGCTGGTCAGTCGCGAGCGCGACCGCGATGCGTTGATCGCCGCCAGGATCGCCCTTTCCGACGCGGCCGGCCACGTCGAGGCGCCCGAGATTGCAGCCGAGGACCTGCGTAGCGCCTCGGCGGCGCTCGAACGCCTGCTGGGTCGGATGGATGCAGAGACGGTGCTGGACCGGCTGTTTTCGACCTTCTGCATCGGCAAGTGATTCACGTGGAACAGTCTCAGCCGCCACCAACGGTTGATTCACGTGAAACGTTGGCGTAGACCGCGCGCTTCCAGGGAATTTGCCACATGACCGATTTCGGCGTCATCGTTGTGGGCGGCGGACATGCCGGCTCAGAGGCTGCTGCTGCTGCGGCTCGGCTTGGCGTGCCGACGGCGCTCATCACCCACAAATTCGCCACCATCGGCGAAATGAGCTGCAACCCGGCGATCGGCGGGCTCGGCAAGGGCCATCTGGTGCGCGAGATCGATGCCATGGATGGCCTGATGGGCCGGGTGGCCGATGCCGCCGGCATCCAGTTCCGGGTGTTGAACCGCCGCAAGGGACCGGCCGTGCGTGGGCCGCGGGCGCAAGCTGACCGCAAGCTCTACCGGCAGGCGATGCAGGCGGCGATCCTGGCGCAGCCCAATCTCACGGTCATCGAGGGCGAGGTCGACGACCTGATCGAGACCGACGGCCGGATCACGGGCACGATCCTGCTCGATGGCCGTTGTTTCACCGCCAAGGCCGTGGTGCTGACCACCGGGACCTTCCTGCGCGGTCTCATTCATCGGGGTGAAGAGACGATGCCGGCCGGGCGGGTCGGGGAGAAGCCGGTGCTCGGCCTGTCGGTGCGCCTCGAAGCGCTGGGCCTGCAGCTCGGTCGGTTGAAGACCGGTACGCCCGCGCGGCTCGACGCGACATCGATCGATTTCTCCGTGCTGGAGGAACAGCCGGGTGACGACGTGCCGGAGCCGTTCTCGATGCTGACCGAGGCGATCACCACGCCGCAGGTGAGCTGCTTCATCACGCGGACGACCGCCGAGACGCACAAGATCATCGCTGACAACCTGCACCGCTCGGCGATGTATTCGGGACGCATCCAGAGTCGAGGCCCGCGCTACTGTCCGTCGATCGAGGACAAGATCGTCCGCTTTGCCGACCGCGACAGCCACCAGATCTTCCTGGAGCCCGAGGGTCTCGATGATCCGACGATCTACCCCAACGGGTTGTCGACCTCGCTGCCGGCCGAGGTGCAGGAGGCGTTCCTCAAGTCGATGCCCGGCCTCGGGAACGTCCGGATCGTCCGTCCCGGGTATGCCATCGAGTATGATTATGTCGATCCACGCGAGCTGAAGGCGACGCTGGAGCTGCGACGCCTGCCTGGCCTCTACCTCGCCGGCCAGATCAACGGCACAACCGGCTATGAGGAAGCAGCGGCGCAGGGCTTGCTGGCCGGCGCCAATGCGGGTCTTGCGGCGCGGGGCTCCGAGGAATTGCGGCTTTCCCGCACCGAAAGCTATCTTGGCGTTATGGTGGACGACCTGGTGACGCGGGGGGTGAGTGAGCCCTATCGCATGTTTACTTCGCGGGCCGAGTTCCGCCTGCACCTGCGCAGCGACAATGCCGACCAGCGGCTGACTGCCATCGCCGACGCAGCGGGCCTCGTGGGGGAGGAGCGCCGGGAGCGCTACGCCGCGAAGCGGGACGCACTCCACACTGGCCGCAACTTGCTGGAATCATTGAGCGCCACGCCGACCGAAGCGCGGCGGGCCGGCCTCGCGGTCAATGCTGACGGGCAGCGCCGCACGGCCTTCGAGCTGCTGTCATACCCGAACATGACAATTGCCGATCTGGCGAAGCTCTGGCCGGAGGTCGCGGGACTCTCCGCTGCGGTGGTCGAGCAGGTCAGCATCGATGCCCAGTACGCCGTGTACCTCGATCGTCAGCAAGCCGACATTACAGCGATGCGACGGGACGAGACGCGGGATATCCCGGAGTGGCTGGATTATGCCGCCCTGCCCGGACTGTCCGCCGAGCTGAAGCAGAAGCTGGTGGCTCGCCGGCCGGCCACGATCGCGCAGGCCCAGGCGATTGACGGGGTGACGCCGGCCGCGATCACGCTCCTGTTGTCGGTGATCCGGCGCGGCAGCATGCGCAAGGCCGGATGATGCCGGACGTCGAGCAGTACGCACAGTGGTTCGGCCGCCCGGCCAACGCAGTCCAGCAGGACCTGGAATCGTTTGCTGCATTGCTGCTCAAATGGAACGCTGTGCAGAATCTTGTTTCACGTGAAACAGAGAAATCGCTGTGGGAGCGACATATCGTCGACTCCCTGCAGGTTCTCCCGGTCCTGGGGGCAAGCGGCAGCGCAATCAACGCCCTGGACATCGGCAGTGGCGGCGGCCTCCCCGCGATCCCGCTGGCCATCGCCCTGAAGGGGACGGGCGCGCAGTTCACGCTGGTGGAGCCTATCCAGAAGAAGGTGTCGTTCCTCCGGACAGCGATTCGGGAGCTGCAGCTCCCCGCAACCGTGTTCGCGGGGCGGGTCGAGCAGCTTGATTCACGTGAAACACCGGTGGACCTGATTACCTCGCGGGCACTGGCAGACATTGATGGCCTGTTCGCACTCGTGCACCGCTTTTTTCGCCCGGAAACCGTGGCGATCCTGCACAAGGGCAAGGATCATGCTGTGGAGCTCGCCAAAAGTCGTTTGGCCTGGGACTTTGACGTGATATTAACGAACAGCGCCACGGACGACCGGGGCGTACTGCTTCGGATCACGAATCTACGTCCGAAATCAGCGGTTTAGCGGCCCAGAACCCGGAGGCCTCGCTTGGCGCCTCGTATCCTGACCCTCGCCAACCAGAAGGGCGGAGTCGGCAAGACCACCACCGCCATCAATCTGGCCACGGCCCTTGCCGCCATCGGCGAACGCGTGCTGATCGTCGACCTCGACCCGCAGGGCAACGCCTCGACCGGGCTCGGGATCGATCGTGTTTCACGTGAAATCTCGTCCTACGACCTGCTGATGGCGGAGGCGCGAATCGCCGACGCGGCCGTGATGACCAGCGTGCCCAACGTCGCCATCGTGCCCTCCACCCTCGACCTGCTCGGGGTGGAACTGCAGATCTCGCAACACAATGACCGGGCGTTCCGCATGCGCGACGCGTTCCGCCAGATGGGCGATTTCCTCATCGAGGGCCGGCCGGTCAGCTATGTGTTGATCGACTGCCCGCCGTCGCTCAACCTGCTGACGCTCAACGCGCTTGTGGCGGCCGATGCGGTACTGGTGCCGATGCAGTGCGAGTTCTTCGCGCTCGAGGGGCTGAGCCAGCTGCTGCAGACCATCGAGCAGATCCGGACCACCCTCAACCCTCGCCTCTCCATCCAGGGCGTGGTGATGACGATGTACGACAAGCGCAACAACTTGTCGGAGCAGGTGCTGGCCGATGTGCGGTCGGAGATGGGCAACCTCGTCTATGACACGGTGATCCCGCGCAACGTGCGGCTGTCCGAGGCCCCATCGTATGGCAAGCCGGCGCTGCTCTACGACCTGAAATGCGCGGGCAGCCAGGCCTACCTGCGCCTCGCCACCGAGGTGATCCGCCGCGAGCGGCAGCTGGTGGCCGCATGAATGCCGAGAAGGAACCGAGAATGAACGAACGCCCCTCCCGTCTCGGCCGCGGCCTTGCGGCGCTGATCGGCGACATGCAGTCGGTTGAAGGCGTGCGGCTTGCCGATACGACGGGCGGGCTGCGCCGCCTGCCGGTGGACTTTCTCGTCGCCAACCGCGCCAACCCGCGGCATGAGTTCAATGCCGACGAGCTCGAGGACCTGACGAACTCGATCCGCGAGAAGGGCGTCATGCAGCCGCTGTTGGTGCGGCCGACGCGTGATCCGAACCAGTTCGAAATCATTGCCGGCGAGCGCCGCTGGCGCGCCTCGCAGCGGGCCGGCCTCAACGAAGTGCCCGTGCTTGTGCGCGACGTCTCCGACAAGGAAGCGCTGGAACTCGCCATCATCGAGAACGTGCAGCGCGTTGACCTCAATCCGCTCGAAGAGGCGATGGGCTATGCGCAGCTGATCGAGCAGTTCGACTACACCCAGAACGACCTGGCGCAGGTGATCGGCAAGTCGCGCTCGCATGTCGCCAACACCCTGCGACTGATGAAGCTCCCCGAGGACGTGCGCGGCATGGTTTCGCGCGGCGAACTGACGGCCGGCCACGCGCGGACGCTCATAACCGCCGATGATCCGGCGGCGATGGCAAAGCGCATCGTCGGTGGTGGACTGTCGGTGCGCGAAGCCGAGGCCCTGAGCCAGGAACGCCAGGACGCGCCGCGCAAGAAAGTCGCGCCGGTGGTGAAGGACGCCGATACGCAAGCGCTGGAAAAGCGGCTGTCGGATGTGCTCGGGCTGCACGTGGCGATCGACCACAAGGACCAGGGCGGCCGCGTCGAAATTCGCTACCGCACCCTCGACCAGCTGGACGCCGTCTGCGCTAAGCTGGTGCGACAGTAGGGGAAATGGCCGACACCCGGTTGGTGCGGCTGGCCGAGCTGGAGATAGAGCCGACGGCGCTTCCCGCCTACTTGGTGCTGCTGCGCGAAGAGATCGATGCGTCGCTCGGCAGCGAGCCGGGGGTTCTGATGCTGAATGCAGTACAGCTCCGCGATGCCCCACACATGGTCCGGCTGCTGGAGGTTTACGCCTCGCAGCTTGCCTATGAGCAGCACATCCAGTCGCCGCACTTCCTCAAGTACAAGTCGGGAACGGCGGGCATGGTCCGGTCTCTCAGGCTGATCGACGTCCATCCGATCGCCTTGGCGACGAAGGGCTGACCTTCGCTGCTGGCCGACAGGCGCTAGGCCAGCAATTCTGGTAATTTGCGGATGATGCGGTCGGGGTGCACGCTGGTGTTGGCCGGGAGGCCGCGGCCTAAGTGGTCGTGCCAGATTGCGAAGATGCCGAGGCGCTGGGGGGCGGCGACTTCCCATTCAAGGTTGTCACCGACCATCCACGTGCCGGCGGGCTCGGTGCCAAGCGCTTCGAGGGCGTGGTGGTAGGCGCGCAGGTCGGGCTTGCCGAAGGGGTGCTCGCCTTCGATCTGGATGTGATCGAACAGCGCCGCAAGGCTGAAGCGCTCGAGCTTGGCGCGCTGGATCTCGGCGGCTCCGTTGGTCACGAGCGCGAGGCGGACGCCTGTGTTGCGCAGGGTTTCGAGGGTGTGGCGGGCGCCGTCGAACTCGCGGGCGCCGACGGCACGCAGCTCGGTATAGCGTGAGGTGAAGATGGCCGCGAGGCCGGCGGCGTCGCCGATGCCACGCCGGCAGAAGGTTTCGGCAATGATGTGGAGGCGCGCCTCGCGGATGCCGCCGCGCGAGCTGAGGCGGGCCCGGCGCGCCTTCTCCGGGTCGGACCAGAAGGTTTCGAGCTCGATTTCGAGCTCGTCGGCCAGCGCCAGCAAGTCGTGGCCGGGCAGCGAGTGGGCGAACTCCGAAGCGACCTGAACCAGGATCGGGTAGCGCTCGCCCTCGGTGATGATGGTGTCGTCGAGGTCGAACAATATTGCCTGGGGCAGGGGCATTCGGGTCTCCGGTCGTCCGGCGTCGTAATGTGCACTTGTGGCGCGATCGTGTATAAAACATCTGCAACTTTCGTTGAAGATGCGCAACCTCGCATTGCCGCAAAAGGTGGCAGTTTGCCTCCGGCAGGTGCTTGCAGTGATCAGCGTGGCGGAAGGATGACGCTCAGCGTTCGGCGGCCATCATGGAAACTGCCAGCAGGGCCCGCCGGACGATGGTTTCCTGCAGGTCGTAACGCTTGCGGCTGTCGGCGACGGCCGTCTGCAGGCGATCGAGCGCGGTGTTGAGGGCATCGTCGGTCCAGACGCGAAGCTGGCGTTCCATCGAGGCGCGGCGAGAGAAGTGCGGCTTCGGCCGGGCACCGTCGAGAACGGCGCTGGGGGATTTTCCGGCATCGACCTCGGTTCGCCAGCGGCGGAGCGTGGCGAAATGGTTGAGGGAACTGATGAGCACCTGCTGGCTGTTCACGGCGGCGGCCAGCGCGCGTTCGAGGGCGGTGTCGAGCGCCTGGGCGTGGCCGGTGCCAAGGGCGTCAGCGATCTCGTCGAGCACCAGCGCGGCATTGTCGGCGCACAGGGTGAGCACGTCTTCGCGGGTGAGGCGTTTGCTCTCGTGGGCAAAGAGCACCAGCTTTTCCAGTTCGCGACGGGTGACCTCGCGGTCGTTGCCGAGGCTGTCGCGCACGGCGGCCTGGGCGTCCTGATCGGCGGCAATACCGGCCTTGTTGAAGGTATCGGCTATCAGGCGGGCGATAGTCTCGTCGGTATCGGGATAACACGGCATCGCCCGGCCGAGTTTCGCCGTCTCGACGAGGGCGCGGAGCGGGTCCTTGGGCAGGAGATTGCCTGCTTCGAGGACGATCACGACGCCCTGCGGATCGGCCGCGATCTCGCTCAGTGCGGTGGTCAGCGATTTGCCGGCGTTGCGGATGCGGATGACGCGCCGGTCGCCGAACAGCGAGGTGGTGCGGGCCTCGACCGCGAGGCGGCTGGGGTCGGCATCGAGCTCGGAGGCATCGAGCACCACGAGGTTCATCTGGTCGGCGTCGGTGCCGGCGAAGCGGCGGGCCAGGCGCTGGCCGGTCTCGCGGACAAGGCCGGCATCGGGGCCATAGGCGAGGAAGACGCCCTCGGAGATGTCGGGCCGTTCGAGGTAGCGGCCGACCTCGTGCGCCTTCAGCGCGACCATCAGGCGGGGTTGGCGAGCGCGCCGAGCAGGGTCAGGCGGACGGTTTCGGCGAGTTCGCGCGCGGCGCGCTCACGGGCTTCCTTCTCGGCCTCGGTTTCGGCGAGGGCCTGATAGCGGTCGGTGGTGAAGGACGCGGCGGCGGAGCGGGTGGCGGTGTAGGCGATGGTGCCGTCGGCATCGATCAGTTCGATCCGGGCCGTCACCACTGCTTCCTTCTGGGCGGCAGGGTTGGCGACATTGGTCTTCGTCAGGCCGCGGACGGAGCTGGTGGTGGTGATGCGGACCAGCGGCACCGATGGATCGGTTGCCCGGCCGAGCTTCAGCACCAGTTCCTGGTAGATGATCTGGTCGAGGCGGGAGGCTGGCTTGTCGTAGCGTAAGGCGTGGCGTTCGACGCCGATGCCGCGCTCGCCATAGACCGGGGTAAGGCCCGAGCAGGCGGCAAGGGCGGTGGTGGCGGTCAGGGCCAGGGCGAGGGCGACTGCACGGAAGGTGGCGCGCGCGGAGGCCCCCTCCACGATGCTGCGCATGGGCCTTTCGAGCATAGCTCTCAAGGCCTTCTCCCCTAAAATCGCTCCACCGGAGCGAATTTGCCTGCGGCACGGCTCGAAGCCCCTCCCCCGTGCTGCGCACAGGTGAGGATCACGGAGAGGTTGTGCCACTGGGGGCTCAGACCACGACATTGACGATCCTGTTGGGGACGATCACGACCTTCTTGGGCGGCTTGCCGTCCAGCATGCGGGCAACCGC
>CAMDAL010000016.1 GCA_945888565.1 Devosia equisanguinis
CTATAGGCGTCGTTGATCGCCGCCATGCGGTCAGGGGAGATATCGATCATCTCTTCGGGGACGCCCTTGGCGATCAGGCGATCGGGGTGATGCTCGGCGACCAGCAGCCGGTAAACGCGCCGCACTTCATCGCGCTCTGCCATCGGATCGAGCCCCAGCACCACGTAGGGGTCGGCGCCGCGATCGAACAGGATGTGCTGGTGCGTCAACTGCTCGAAGCGGGCCTCATCGAAGCCGAAGATGTCGCTGACATTGCGGAGGTAGTCGAGCTCAGACTCGTGGATCATACCGTCGGCCGAGGCGATGTAGAACAGTCCGTCGAGCACATGCTCCAGGGTCTCCGGACTGTCGATGAAGAAGCGTCTCACCTTTTTGGCATAGGCCTCGTAGCCGGCGACATCCTGCTGCGCGAGCTTGAAGATCCGGTCGACCTGCTGCTCGATCTCGGCCGGAATCTCGACGGTCTTCTGGAAGGCGCGCAACTCGGAGGCCGTCACCACGCCGTCCGAAACAGCCATCTTGGCCGATAGCGCGATGATCGCGAGGGTGAACGCCGCGTCGCGGCCGCCCGGCAGCCAGGTATCGGGGTCGAGCGCGTTCGCCAGCGAACCGGCGATGCCGGTGCGCTCGGAGAACGAGCCAACAAAGGCGCTGAGGCGCTGCCACACCGACGACATCAATCCCTCCGACCTGGTCGCACAATACCCGCCGATCGGGAAATGGAAAGCTTTGAGGCATGCGGCGGATTGCACAGATCCGACCCCCACTGATGCCGCGGCCGCCTCAAGGGCGGCCGGAGCGATAGCTAGAACAGGAAGAAGTCGTTGAGCGGGGGGCGTGGCCTGCTCGGCCCCTCGTTGAAGACAAAGTCGCTGTCGTCCTGGGCGCTCTGCTGATCGCTGTCCTCGTCGAGCAAGCCCTGGCGAGCCAAGTAGTCGGCCAGCGAACCGGAGTCCCATTCCTCCAGCTGGTTGCCGGTGACGACCGTCTCGTCGTCGGCGAAGGCCTGATCGCCATCGCTGAGCGGGAACGGTTCAAGCGGCGCGGTCGGCTGGTTGAGGTTGGCCTGGCGGTCGACAAGCTCGGTCTCGTCGATGATCAGCGGCTGAGTCGAAGGCGTGGCGGGCACGTTGGCGACGACTGGTGCCTTGGCCACCGGTCGGGCGTTGCGCGGCAGCGGCACTGGCGGGGTGATCTGCACCGGGTTGATGGCGGCGACGTCGACCGGCTTGGTGACCGTGACCGGCGTCGCGGGCTTTACCACTGGGGCGCTGTCGGCGTCGGAAATGTAGGCAGGGAGCTTCTTGCCCTTTTCCAGGTAAGTCTCGACGGCGTCGTCGGTTCTTGCCACGGGCGCAGAAACGCTGGCGGTTTCGACTGGGTCGAGCTTGAGCTCCGGTTTGGCCGCCGGCACAACTGGCTTCAGCTGGGCGGTGTCGGAGGTCACGGCGAGGTTGGCGGCCGGCGCCTGATCCTTGCCGAACAGGAGGTCCGCCGAGGGGACGGCGAGGATGACGAAGAGCCCGGTCCAGGCCAGTGCGCCCTTTACCTTGCTATCGAATTTCATAGAACTCTGTCCTTAACCAAACGCCCGTCCGACCCATACGGACCTGATACAGTTAACGTGGCCATTTTGTGGATGGCCAGCACCCCTGCCCTTTCGACACGGTACGTCTGAACAATGCCAGAGGCTGGCTGAACGGACGCTGAACGACAGATGAACGCAGGATGCAGGGGTCGTCAGTCGGGCCGATACCCCAGCAAACGCGCCAGTGCGAGCACCAGGTTCGAGCGGTTCAGGGTGTAGAAGTGAAACTCTGTAATCCCGTTGTCGACCAGTTCCAACACCTGCTCGGCGGCGACCGCCGATGCGACCAGCGCATGGGTCTCCGGATCCTCCTCCAGACCCATGAAGCGCTCTTCCAGCCACGCGGGGATAGATGCGCCGCAGCGGGCGGCGAAGCCTGAGATCTGCTTGAAGGAGTGGATCGGCTGGATGCCCGGTACGATCGGCGCGGTGATGCCGGCGGCGCTGGCACGATCGACGAGGCGAAAGTAGTCGTCGTTGTTGAAGTACATCTGGGTGATGGCGCGGGTGGCGCCCGCATCCAGCTTGCGCTTCAGGTTGTCGATATCCGCGTCCCAGCTCGGGCTCTGCGGGTGCTTCTCGGGATAGGCGGCGACCGAGATGTCGAAATCGCCGATGCGGCGCAGGCCGGCGACGAGGTCCGCGGCATTCTGGTAGCCTTGGGGATGGGGCGTGAACGGCTGGCCGATGCCCTCGGCCGGATCGCCGCGCAGGGCGACGATCCGCGACACGCCCGCCGCCTGGTAGCCCCGGACGACGGCGTCGACCTCGTCCCGGCTAGCGCCGACACAGGTGAGGTGCGCGGCGGCATCGATGCCGGTCTGCGCCTTCACTTCCTTGACCATGCGCAGCGTGCGCTCACGGGTGGAGCCGCCGGCGCCGTAGGTGACCGAGACGAAACGCGGGTGAAGTGGCGCGAGCTTGCCGATCGACTCCCAGAACCGCTCTTCCATCGCGTCGGTCTTGGGCGGGAAAAACTCGAACGAGACGAGGAAATCCGGCCGATCGCCGGCGGCCTTTCGGCTGGGGCGGTTGGCGGTGTCGATGGTCATGGCAGTCGGTCCCCGTGCTCGTCGGTCAGGCGCCAGAGGCAGACGGTGAGTCCCTCGGCGGTATTGGTGGGCGGAAGGCTGGTGACGCTGGCGACGTCGAGCCGCGCGGTGCGCGCCCATGCAGCCATCTGCGCTTCGGCGAGCCCGAGGCGGCGATGGGCGTGGTGGGTCCGCAGGAACTCGAGCGAATGCGGCGCGAAGTCGACGATCAGCATCTCGCCGCCCGGCTGCAAGGCGCGGCGCGCCTGCAGCAGCACGCGACCGGGATCGTCGAAATAGTGCAGCACCTGGTGAATGACGATGATGTCGGCCTTGCCGGCAGCGCTGTCGAGGTCGGAGATATCGCCAAGCCGAACCTGCGCGTGGTTGACCGCGCTGGCCGCAAGCTTGGCGCGCGCCACGGTAATCATTTCGCGGCTCGTATCGATGCCGATGCCGCGGCGGTAGTGATCGCTCAGCATCTCGAGCATGCGGCCGGTGCCGGTGCCCAGATCGACAAGCAGATCGACGACGCGCCCCCCCACAGCGGCGAGAATGGCTGACTCGACGGCTTCTTCGGAGACGTGCAGCGAGCGGAGCAGGTCCCAGCTGTCGGCGACCTTGGCGAAATACTCGGCCGCCTGCATCTGCTGGCTGGCGCGGACGGTTTCGAGCCGCAGCCGGTCGCGAGTCCGGTCCGGATCGTTGTCGGACAGCCGGCCGACCAGCCAGCGGGCGAGATCGCCCCCTGGCCCGTGGTCGGAGAGCCGATAGTAGGCCCAGGCCCCTTCGGCATTTCGATCGACGAGCCCGGCGTCGGCAAGCAGCTTGAGGTGGCGCGAAACGCGCGGCTGGCTTTGCCCGAGAATTTCAGTGAGGTCCTTCACCGACTGCTCGCCGTCAGCAAGCAGTGCGAGCAGGCGCAGCCGGGTGGTTTCACCGGCGGCACGCAGCACCTCGACCAGATCGACGATATCGTTCAAAGCTGCCTCACGAGATATAAAGATATCTTTATATGCGTCGTGAAGCGCGGTCTAGGGGCAAGGTTGAAATGCCCTAACGATCCCTTGGCAGATGCGGCAATAGTTTGCCAAGGGTGATCGGGAAATCGCGGATTCGAACACCGGTAGCATTGTAGACGGCGTTGGCCACAGAACCGCCGGTGCCCCCTGCTCCAAGTTCGCCGATGCCCTTGACGCCGAGGTGGTTGGCGCGTTCGTCGAAGTCGTCGAGCATGATCGCCTCGATGGCCGGAATGTCGGCATGGGTTGGGATCAGATACTCGGCGAAGTCGCCGTTCACCCAGCTGCCGAAGCGCGGATCAACGGCCGCTTCTTCGTGCAACGCGGCGCCAACGCCCCAGATCATGCCGCCGATCAGCTGCGACCGCGCGGTCTTGCGGTTGAGGATGCGGCCGGCGGCGAAGACACCGAGCATGCGGCGCAGCCGGACTTCGCCGGTGTCGATATCGACGCCAACTTCGGCGAACGAGGCACCATAAGTGTACTGCGAGAATTTCTGGTAGTTGGGGTCCTCCTTGGACGGCAAGGTTTGCCCCGTCGCCTCAAGGCCTTCGGGGAAATGCCGCCGGACTTCGGCGAATATGTCGTTGTAGGTGGTTCCCGCCACTGCGCGAATCCGCTCCACCAGCGTGCCGCAGGCGCGATCAACCGAGACGGTGGTGTTGGCAGCTCCCCAGGAGCCGCCGGCGCCGTTGCCCTTGGGATGGTCGGAGTTGGCCAGTTCGACCCGTACCACGCTCATCGGCACGCCGAGCACTTCGGCGACGACCTGAGCGACGATGGTATAGGTACCGGTGCCGATATCGGTCATGTCCGAGCGCACAAGCACCCAACCCTCGGGATCGATGCGCACCAGCGCCTCGGCGGAGGTCTGGAAGTGGCCGCGCATCGATGAGGCAACGCCGTAGCCGACCATCCAGCGACCGTCGCGGCGGGTGGCGGTACGCGGACGCTCGCTCCAGCCGAACTGTTCGGCACCCTCGCGCAGGCAATCGACGAGCCGGCGGCCGCTGAGCGGCAGGTCCTTGTCCGGATCGTAATCGGTATCATTGCGGATGCGCATTTCGACCGGATCGACGCCGAGCTGTTCGGCCAGTTCGTCAACGGCCGATTCGAACACCATCAGGCCGGCCAGTTCGCCGGGACCGCGTACCGGCTCGGCGGCTTTCATGTCGAGGGTTTGGTGCAACTGGCGCGTCAGCAGGTTCGGCGTGGCGTAGAGGGCGCGGCCGACGGAGGAGACCGCCTCGTCCCACGCTTCGCTCGGCGATATCTGGATCGCCGCATCATGGCCGACCGCTGTGAGCTGCCCCTCGGGGGTAGCAGCAAGCCGCACCCGGCTGATCGAGGCGGGCCGGTGGCCGACGAGTGTGAAGATTTGCCGCCGGGTGAAGGCGACCTTGACCGGCTGGTTGAGGTGCATGGTCGCGAGCGAAGCAAGCACCGCCTCGGCGTGGAGCACGATCTTCGATCCGAAGCCGCCGCCGACATAGGCGCTGTCGATGGTAATGTGGCTGCGGTCGAGCTTCAGCGTCGCGGCGAGGCCGACGATCAGCTGGTTGAGCATCTGCGCCGTAAGGAACAGCGTCAGGTGCCCGTCGCGCCAGTCGGCGAGACAGGCGTTGGGCTCCATCGGCTGGCCGAAATGGTAGGGCGTCGAATAGAGCTGATCGACGCTGTTGACCGCCGCAGCCATGGTGGCATCGACGTCGCCGATGCGGGTCTCGCTCTTCCAGCTGGCCGACTCGGCCGGGGCGGCGAGTTCGTAGCGTCCGGGCTCTGCCACATACTCGACTTCGACCAGCCCGGCGGCGTGGCGGGCGATCTCGAAACTGTCGGCGACGACGAAGGCGACCGGCATGCCGTAATAGTCGATCCGGTCGGACGCGAACTCGGGCCGCGCCCGGTCCATCATGTCGCCTTCCGGGCCTTCCGACGGCCCCTGATCGGGGGCGTTGTGGTAGGTCCAGACGAGGTGGACGCCGGGTTCGCGTTCGGCGGCCGAGGCATCAATGCGGGCGATGCGGCCGTAGCCGATGCCGGCCCCGACGATGTGGCCGTAGAGCGCCTGCCCAGGCTCCTGCCGCTCAAGGGAGTAATGGGCGCGACCGGTGACCTTGACCGGGCCGTCGGTACGGCTGATGCCTTTGCCGATCATTGGACGGTCTCCAGCGCAGCCGCCAGCATGCGGCGGACCAGGGGCAGCTTGTAGGCTGTTTCGGCGGTGGGCTGCGCTCCGGCGAGCACGATATCGGCGATGGCGCCGGCATCACGCGGGCCACGCTCGGCCGCCTCGACGCGCCACGGCTTGAGCGCCAGTCCGCCGAAGGCGAGACGCTCGACGACCACTTCCCCCTGCTCGACAGACGCCACCAGCGCCATGCTGACATTGGCGAAGGCGTAGGAGGCACGGTCGCGGACCTTGCGGTAAAGCTGCGTGCCGGCAATGGGCGGCGGCAGGACAATGCCCGTGATCAGTTCGCCCGGCTGCAGCACGGTTTCGAGGTGGGGGGTGTCGCCGGGCAGCAGGTGGAAATCGGCAATGGCGATCGACCGCTTCGCGCCCGCGCTTTCAACCTCAACGATCGCATCGAGGGCGCGGAGCGCCACGCACATGTCCGAGGGGTGGGTGGCAATGCAGGCATCGCTCGCGCCCAGCACTGCGAAATTGTGGCCGACCCCGCCGATCGCCGAGCAGCCGGAACCGGGCTGTCGCTTATTGCAGGCCATGTCGGTGTTGTAGAAGTACGGGCAGCGGGTGCGCTGCATCAGGTTGCCGGAAACGCTGGCCTTGTTGCGCAACTGGCCGGAGGCGCCCGAGACGAGCGCGCGGGTCAGCACCGGATAGTGCTGGCGAACGCGGGGGTGCGCCGCAAGGTCGGCATTGCGGACCAGCGCGCCGATGCGGAGGCCGCCTTCCGGCGCATCCTCGATCCGATCAAGGCCGATGCGGTTGATGTCGACGATGCGTGCCGGCCCCTCGATGCCGAGCTTCATCAGGTCGAGCAGGTTGGTGCCACCGGCGATGATCCGCGCGCCGGGCCGCGCCGCTGCTTCGATGGCTTCGGCGGGCGTTGCCGGGCGCTCGTAGCTGAAGGGTCTCATGGCTTGACCCCGGCATAGTCGCGGATGGCGGCGATGATGTTGGGATAGGCGGCGCAGCGGCAGAGATTGCCCGACATGCGTTCGCGGATTTCCTCGTCGCTGAGCGGGATCGCGTCCTCCAGCGAACCGGTGGCGTGGGACGGGATGCCGGCCCTGATCTCTTCGATGACGGCCAGCGAGGAGAGTATCTGGCCCGGGGTGCAGTAGCCGCACTGGAAGCCATCGTGCTCGATGAACGCCGCCTGCATCGGGTGCAGTAACTCGGGCGTACCGACGCCTTCGATCGTGGTGACGTGGTCGCCGTCGTGCATCACGGCGAGGGTGAGGCAGCTGTTGATGCGACGGCCGTTCACCAGCACCGTGCAGGCGCCGCACTGGCCCTGGTCGCAGCCGATCTTGGTACCGGTGAGGCCCAGATGCTCGCGCAGTGCCGTGGCGAGCGTGACGCGCGGGTCGAGTTCGAGTGACAGCAACCCGTCATTGATGGTGAATCTGACTCGAACCGGCTCGACGACAGCGCCATGTGTATCCGTCATGCTGAAGCCCCTCGCCTCCCTGCCCGGCGGCGACGCTACGACAGTTGCCGAGCGAAATCCACCAAGCCTAGTCACGACTTGCGTAGGTGGACTGCAGCCAGGCGATCAGGGCGGCGCGGTCCGAAAAGGTGGCATCAGGCGGTGCGACGGCGCCCGGAAATCCGTGACGCAGCAGGGCGGCGCCGAGCGCCAGCAGGCGGTTGGACGGGTTGAGGACAGCAAGCGTCCGGTCGGCGATCTCGGTCGCCAGGGTTTTGGACATCCGCTTTGCCATCTGCGCCTCCTCGTGCCGGGGTGCGGGTAGCACTGCGAGGCCATCGGCTCCAACGAAAAACGGCGGCCTTGCGGCCGCCGTGAGTTGGTTGGACAGACTTTGGAGTTCTCAGGCAGCGCCGGCGACGTCCTCGTTGGGCAGTCGGCGGCGGAAGGCGTGGGTGCGCCAGAGCTCGAAGATGCCGACGGCCTCATCCTTGCTCAGGGCTTCGAAACGGCGGCGAACGTTCTGCAGGTCGCCAGGGCTCGGCAGGTCGCGCCAGGGCATCGAGGCGATCATCGCCTCGAACAGGTCGGGCTGGATACCGAGCGCCCGAAGCGCCACGGTGATCGCCACGTAGTCCTGCATGGCCAGCCACTTGACGAAGACCTCGGGGCCGACGCGCAGCAGCATGGTAAGGGCAGCGGCGGTGTGATGGCCGTAACCGAAGCGAGCAAAGCGAACCAGCGCCCGCTCGTCGAGCTGCTTGCGGTCCGACAGGGCCTTCACCTGGTTGTAGGCGACCTTCCAGTCCTGGCTGTTGAAGCCGGCACGGTTGCGCATCCGGTTATAGACCACAGCCGAGACCTTGCCGACGGTGACCGGGTCGATCTTGGGGTCGATGGCGGCGATGGTTTCCATCACCTTGTCGCCGACGATGTTGATCTGACCGCCGAGGCTCTTCCAGTCGATGTCCTCGCGGCCGCGCAGATCCTTGGCCATCTCGGCATCGTTGGTGGCGCGCTCGACGAGACGCTCCAGCGCCTGCTGGCCGAGTTCGGCATTGGTGTTGCGGACGAGGCGATGCACCGACGCAGTCTGGCCGTGCTCGACGATCGCGTCGCCGACCCGCTCGGTCACCTGCGGGCGGCCGGCAATGGCCACGCGATGATCCTCGGACTGGTTGGCGACAATCTCGATCAGATCGTCGTCACTCAGCACGTTGGAGAATTCGAGCAGTGGCTGGGCCACCTCGAACTCGTCATTCGCAAGCTTCACCACGACATTGCCCGGCGCACGGTCGAGCGGGGCGAGGAGCTTGGCGACATGCGCGCGCGCCTCGGTTTCCACCAGCTCGGCCAATTGGCAGAGCACTTCGTCGTACTGCGCGACCTGCTCGTCGTCGCAGCGATCGGAAACGTAGGAGTATAGCTGTGCCATATTGCGGAACAGCTGGTCCCGTTCGACGATGTTGGAGTCCCCGTTCAGGACCCTGAACGTCGAGAAGGCGCGGGTGGTGCCCTCATCCATCTCAGTCATATCACTTCCCTTTCGGCTTCTGCCGCGTAGGAGCAGACTGGAGGGGAAGTCGAGTGCGTCCGCTGAAGTCCAGCGCCCGCATTCGAATAAAAAGCGAGGCAAACTGCAACGACCCGTTAGCTATCGGATCAGGGGTCCTTGCGGGCGCTTTCGGCCAGCGTGACCTTCAGCCCGTCGAGTTCGTCCGAGAGCAGGATCTGGCAGCTGAGGCGCGAGGTCGGCTTCTTGTCGAGTGTCGAGTAGAGCAGGTCCTCCTCGTCCCCGCTGGGCGGCGGCAGGCGATGGAACCAGGCCTCGTCGACATAGACGTGGCAGGTGGCGCATGAACACGCGCCACCGCACTCGGCCTTGATATTGAGGCCCCAGTCGCGGATCACTTCCATGGTCCGCCAGCCATCGAGCCCTTCGAGCTCGTGTTCGACGCCGGACTGGTCGGTGACGAGGATCTTCATCAGACCACGCCGAGCTTCTTCTGCAGCTTGGTGCTGCTGGTCGTGTACTGGAATACCACGCGCTCGCCGGGCGAGACGATGGATTTCGCCGCCTGGGCCATCAGCGCGGCCTCGTGGAAGCCGGAGAGGATGAGCTTCAGCTTGCCCGGGTAGTGGTTGATGTCGCCGATGGCGAAGATGCCGGGGATCGAGGACTGGAACTTCTCGGTGTCGACGGCGATCAGGTTGTCGTTGAGTTCGAGCCCCCAGTCGGCGACCGGGCCGAGCTTCATGGTGAGCCCGAAGAAGGGCAGCAGTCGGGTCGCCGGCACGGAGAGATCGCCTGAATCCATGGTGAAGTGGACATGGTCGATCTGGCCGTCCGTCCCCTCGAGCTTGCCGATCTGGCCGAGGAGGAAGTTGATCTTCCCCTCCATGACCAGCTCCTTCATCTTGTTCACCGAGGCCGGAGCCGCCTTAAAGGCGTCGCGACGGTGGACGAGGGTCAGCGAGCGGACGATGGGCTGGAGGTTGAGGGTCCAGTCGAGTGCCGAGTCGCCGCCGCCGACGATCACCACGTCCTGGTCGCGGAAATCGTCCATCCTGCGGACGGCGTAGAAGACCGACTTGTTCTCGTACTGCTCGATGCCTTCGACCGGCGGGCGCTTGGGCTGGAACGAGCCACCGCCGGCCGCGATCACCACGACCTTGCAGAGGAACGTCTCGTCGGCGTCGGTGGTCAGGCGGAAGGTGCCGTCCGGCAGCTTCTCGAGCGTGTTGACCATGCGGTTATAGTGGAACTCGGCCCCGAACGGCGCGATCTGCTGCAGCAGGTTGTCGGTGAGCCCCTGCCCCGTGACCATCGGGAAGCCCGGAATGTCGTAGATCGGCTTCTCCGGGTAGAGTTCGGCGCACTGGCCGCCGGGCCGGTCGAGGATGTCGATCAGGTGGCACTTGATGTCGAGCAGCCCGAGCTCGAACACGGCGAACAGGCCTACGGGGCCGGCGCCGATGATGACCACGTCGGTGACGATTTCGTTCGACATTCACTTCTCGTTTGGCTGGAGGCCGATCCACGGCCCTCCGTCTCAGAATGTGCGCAGCCTGTCACGCTAGGCGCGGCGAATGGCCGGCTCCCGCACCGCGCGGAAGCGGCCGCAGTTGGTATCGTCAGGCGTTCTCCACCGCGCGGCGGAGGAACGGGCGGGTTCCGACCGGCACCTCGGTCAGCCCGACAGGCTGATAGAACAGATCGACAGTGGCCAGTTTGCCTTCGATCAAAGCCTTCTTCGTTGGCTCGTGTTTGACGACGAAGGCGGTGATGCCGCAGCGGCGCATCAGCTGGATCTGGTCGTGCAGCACGTCGCCGACGGCGCGGACCTCGCCCTTGTAGCCGAGCCGCTCGACCAGCAGCCGGGCCGAGGAGTAGCCGCGACCGTCGGTGTAGGCCGGGAAACTGATAGCGATCGAGCTGAAGCGATCGAGGTCGCCCTTTACAGTCATCACGTCGTCGGCCGGCGAAACCAGCAGGCCCACCGGATGCGGGTTGGCGAGCACGGCGTCGCGGTTCTCGACGAAAACGGCAAGCGGGATGTGCTTGTAGCTCACCGAGCCGGCGTCATCGCCTTCGGCCCAGGCGTGGAACGGATCGGCGACGAACGCGCCGTCCTTGAAGAGATTCAGTTCCTGGGTGGCCATGGGCTTGGCGATGGCTCCGTTGAAATCGAAGTGGATGCCGCACTCTTTCTTGTTCAACCCGCGCCAGCGGCCGGCGCGTGGGTCTTCGCCTTCGGCCACGACGCTCGTGCAGGGCGCGCAACCGATGGATTTGTAGCCCTTGGCATAGAGCGGATGCTCCGGCAAGCCGTACTTCAGCTTGTAGCTCGTGATGTCGGCGTCCGAGAAATAGGCGAGCGGATTGACCTTGATGCGGTCGTCGCTGGTCAGCTCGAAATGCGGGAGAACTCCACGTTCCTTCGTCTGGAAACGCTTGCGGCCGGTAACCCAGCCGCCGAACCCGGACACCACCGCGTCGAGCGGTTCAGTCTTGCGGATGTGGCAGCAGGAATCCGGGTCGGTCTCCCACAGGTCACCCGTGGGATCGAAGCGGACGAGGTCCTTGGCGTCGGGATGGAGCGCGATGAGGTCGGTGAGGCCGAGCTGCTGCTTCAGCGTCTCGACATAGTCCAGCGTCTCGGGAAAGTGCTTGCCAGTTTCGAGGAAGTAGACCGGCAGGCCCTTGTCGACCTGCGCCACCATGTGGAGCAGCACCGACGAGTCGGCACCGAACGACGACACGATGGCCAGGTCGCCCGGCAGCAGGTGCTCGGTGGCCTGGCGGAGGACGGAAACGCCGTCCATCTCGTCGAACATGCCGTTGAGCGACATGATGCCCAGCTCGCGCAGGGCATCGCGTTTGTGCGGGCGAAGACCGGCGACGGCGAGGTCAAGCGTTGCCATACAGCGCCTCCTTGAACGGTTCCTTGCCGATGCGGCGGAACGCGTCTATGAAAGGCTCGGAGGGACTTTGGCGGCGGGCGATATAGGCGTCGACCAGCCGCTCGATGGCGGCGGGCACGTCCTCGGCGATGAAGCCGTGGCCGAGGATGTCGCCGATGGCGGCCTGCTCGGTGGCGTCGCCGCCGACCGTGATCTGGTAGAGTTCCGTGCCCTTCTTCTCGACGCCGAGGATGCCGATATGGGCGACGTGGTGGTGGCCGCAGGCATTGATGCAGCCCGAAATCTTGATCTTCAGGTCGCCGATCTCAGCCTGGCGCTCGGGCGAACCGAACTTGCGGCTGATTTCCTGCGCCAGCGGAATCGAGCGGGCATTGGCCAGCGCGCAGAAATCGAGGCCGGGGCAGCAGATCATGTCGGTGATCTGGCCCGCATTGCCCTCGGCCAGGCCATGCTCGACCAGCCTGGCGTAGACTGCCGGCAGGTCGGCGATCTTGACGTGCGGCAGCACCAGGTTCTGCTCGTGGGTGACGCGCAATTCGTCGTGCGAATACTCAGCCGCCAGGTCGGCGACTGCGTCGATCTGCACATCGGTGGCGTCGCCCGGCGCTCCGCCGATCGGCTTCAGCGAGATGGTGACGGAGACGTAGCCCGGCTGGCGGTGGCCATGCAGGTTGCGCTCCAGCCAGCGGCCATAGGCCGGGTTCAGGATTTTTTCCCGCGCCACATCGACATGGGTCTCGTTGACCAGTTCGTAGCTCGGCTCAGCGAAGTACTTGCCGATCCGGTCGAGCTCCTCCTGCGGCAAGTGCAGGACGCCACCCTTCACGTGGGAGAACTCCTCATCGACCTGCTGGCGGATCTGCTCGATGCCTTCCTCGTGAACGAGGATCTTGATGCGCGCCTTGTACTTGTTGTCGCGGCGACCGTAGCGGTTGTAGACGCGCAGGATGCTCTCGAGATAGGCGAGCAGGTGCTCGTGCGGCACGAAGCCCGAGATCATCTTGCCGATCATCGGGGTGCGGCCAAGACCGCCGCCCACCCAGACCTGCCAGCCGATCTCGCCGACATCGCTGGTGGCAGCCTGCAGCCCGATATCGTGGAAGCGGATCGCAGCACGGTCCGACGGCGAACCGGTCATCGCGATCTTGAACTTGCGCGGCAGGTAGCTGAACTCGGGGTGCAGCGAAGACCACTGGCGCAGGATTTCGGCGACCGGACGCGGGTCGATGATCTCGTCAGCGGTGGCGCCGGCGAACTGGTCCGTGGTGATGTTGCGGATGCAGTTGCCCGAGGTCTGGATGGCGTGCATCTCAACCGAGGCCAGGTCCTCGAGGATCTTCGGGATGTCGCGCAGCTTGGGCCAGTTGAACTGGATGTTCTGCCGCGTCGTGAAGTGGCCATAGCCCCGATCGTAGGTACGGGCGATGTGGGCCAGCATGTGCATCTGCTTCGAGTTCATCGTGCCGTAGGGCACGGCAATGCGCAGCATGTAGGCGTGCAACTGCAGGTAGAGGCCGTTCATCAGCCGCAGCGGCCGGAACTGGTCCTCGTTGAGCTCACCGGTCAGGCGGCGGGCCACCTGGTCGGAAAACTGCGCCGTGCGTTCCTTCACGAACGCGGCGTCGAACTCGTCATATCGATACATGGCCGTCCTCGTCGAGATGCTGGCGATCGAAGCGCGGGGCGGTCGGCCCCTCGGCGCGGATGCGTTCGCGAATGCGATCGGGGTATACGGCGCCATCGCGGAGCGTCACGGTTTCGATCTCCAGCGAGACTACCCGGAGTGTCTTCTTCGTGGCGGCAATCGCCGCGTCCCGAGCCTCGACCTCGTCCTTGCCGAAGACGCGGGCGTGCTGCAACTCCTCCACCCAGCGGCCGTCGCGGTCGAGATAGACCGTCGCACCGCTCATCAGCTCGTTGCCGGTGAGGATTTCCATGATCGTCATGCCACCTTGAATTCGTTGCGGGCGAGCCGGATGGCGTCGCTCCAGTCGCCGTGCGCGATCGCTTCGCCCACGAAAATGATTGCCGGGCCATCCGCGAGCTCGACCTGCCCGCAAGCAAGGTCGCCCAGCGAGCCTCGGTAGAGGACACGATCCTTGCGCCCTGCCTTGACGACGAGGCCAACCGGGATGGTCGAAGCAGCGCCTTCCGCGATGAGCCTTGCCGCCGTCTCAGCGGCGACGGACTTGCCCATGTAGAGCGCCAGCGTCAGCCCGGCCGAGGCCAGCGAAGCCCAGTGCTGCAACTCCTCGGAGTTGGCGCCATGCGCAGTCGCCAGCACGAAGCCGGTGGAAACCTTGCGCAGCGTGACCGGCGTCGCAGTGTCGGCAGCCGCGGCAAGGGCCGCTGTGACGCCGGGAACAATATGGAAGGCAATGCCGTGGCGGTTCAGCGCCTCGATCTCCTCGCCGGCGCGACCAAACACCATCGGGTCGCCGCCCTTGAGGCGCGCCACGCGCTTGCCGGCCTTGCCGAGGCGGACGATCAGCGCGTTGATCTCGGCCTGCGTGAAGGAGTGGTGCCCCTTCTGCTTGCCGACGGAGATACGCTCGGCATCGCGACGACCCATGTCGACGACGGCAGTCGGCACCAGTGCGTCGTGGACGATGACGTCAGCCTCCTGCAGCAGCCGTTGGGCGCGCAGGGTCAAAAGGTCCTCGGAGCCGGGACCGGCGCCGATCAGCCAGACGACGCCCGCCGCATCGCCGAGTTGGGCGTGCCGGGAGAGGACTGCTTCCGCCTCGGCAGTTCCCTGCCCCCGCAGCGTAGCCACCTCGACTTCGGGCGAGGTTACCAGTTCCTCGTAGTAGCGCCGCGCCCGCGGCCCAGAGAGCACCGCCGATACCTTTTCGCGCATCGACCCAGCAAGCCGGGCCAAAGCGCCCAGATTGGGCGAGATCACCTGCTCGATGCGGGCCCGGATCAGTCGGGCCAGCACCGGCGCATCACCCTCGGACGACACCGCAATGGTGATGGGCGCCCGGTCGATGAACGACGGGGTGTAGAAGTCGCACTCTGCCGGAACGTCGACGACGTTAAGCGGCAGGCCGCGGGCCCGGGCCGCCGACTTGGCAGCCTCTCCGTCGGCGCCGTCGTCGGCAACGAAGACCAGCGCCGCGTTGTCGAGATCGCCAACCTCGAACGGCCGCGCCAGCACCGTGACCGGAAACTCGGAGAAGTCCGCTTCTACGTGCCGCGAGACAATCACGACTGATGCAGTCGTCTTAATCGCCAGTCGGACCTTGTTGAGGGCTTCTTCTCCACCGCCAACGATGACGATGCGCTTGCCCTCGACTTTGTAGCTGACAGGGAATGTTGTCAGTTCACCCATTGGCGGCCTTTCGGATGACGCGATATGTACCCACATCCGTACAGTGGAACAAGCTATTGAAATTCAATAGCTTTAATGTTTCCCGTGACTGCCGTGGATTAGAATTGCGTTGAGCGGGAATAGCCGAGGCGGCGAAAAGAATCCACGGGCTGCCCGTGCCATGGAATGGGATGGCAGCACGGACCCGAAACCGGCCCCCCAAGGACCGGGAGGTTGCAGTCGTCATATGAGGTGCGGCACTCTTGCTCCGCTGCATCAACAAACAGAACGAGGGCAACGACTTGCACCGAAACAGCTTGAAGAACCTGCTCGGCATCGGGCTCGTCGGCATGGCGGGCGCAGTGCAGGCGGAGGATTTTCCGCGAGCAGGATACGAAGGTGCTCCGAACGGACTCGCAGCCCCGTTCGCGGGCGACTGGAGCCTAGGCTTTCCGGAGCCGGAGGGAACCATCGTCTCGGCAACCACCATCGATTGCTTGGACCCGGTTCGCATCGTAGCCACCGGTGAAGGTACCATCGATTTCAAGACGCCTGGGATGCCGACGCCGGTCCCGTTCGAGCTCGGCGTGTTCGAGGGCAGAACCACCTGGCTCCCGGCTGACAACTCGCAGACCGTGGTCGCTGTCTGGCTCACCCACGACAGCTTCCACTTCTATGTCACCGATATTGGCAAGGTGGATTGGCCCAATCCCCGGCTGCTCAAACGCTGCGACGCCTGAGTTCAGGCCTGCCGGCTCGGCACGTGGACGACGAGACCGTCGATGGCCTCCTTGACCTTGATCTGGCAGCTGAGCCGCGAGTTCGGCTTGGGCTGCCAGGCGAAGTCCAGCATGTCCTCTTCCATCATCGAGGGTCCGCCGACTACTTCGGTCCAGGCGTCGTCGACATAGACATGGCAGGTGGCGCAGGTACACGAACCACCGCACTCGGCGATGATGCCGGGGATGCCGTTCATCACCGCCGTTTCCATGACGGTCGAGCCGAGTTCGGCCTCGGCTTCGTGGCGTGTGCCATTGGATTCGATGTAGGTGATGCGGGGCATGTCTGGTCTTTGCATGAGGGATGGCCGGATATAGCGGCGGCATCCCCGCCCGGCAAGCGGGCCCTTAGGCGGTAAGCCCGTCCTGCTCGCTGGCCATAACGAAGGCATCGATGAAGCTGACGCATTCGACCACCGCCATCGCGATATCCTCGACGCGCTCGGGACTGGGCGGCTGGCCGGAGCGCAGTTCGTCTTCGGCCTGCCTTGCCAGATCGCGCACGGCCCAGGCCCCGATCCCGGCAGCGGCGCTCTTGAGGGTGTGGAGGTGCTCGAGCAGCATGGTGACCGAGGTACTGTCCTCGATCCGGCCCAGATAGACCTGCGACATGCGGGCGTAGAGGCGCAGAACCTCGTCCTGCAAGCCGGGATCACCCATCGCCTGGCGACCAAGATGTTCCATGTCGATAGGACCGTGCGCGCGATCCTTACGCGGAGCGTCCTGCCCTGCGTCAAGCGCAGTACTCTTTGACATACCTGCGACCCTGTTTCGCGTTTCGCCCGCTTCGGAGCGTTGACCCGGAACGGTAGCGGGACCGCGTGAACAGCCGATTAAATTGAAGGGGATAAGGCAGGGCTCGCCCTTAACCCGCCACGGTCAGCCCGGCATATTAACCTTCCATTAAGAAAGCATTCGGTTTGCCTCAAATTGAATGTATGTTTGTCGCCTACCCAGCGTGCGGCGGGGTTAGGGTAGCAGGTAGGCTGCGGGGCTTTTGAATCGCATTTTACCTAATTTGGAACGCTTCCGAATGCTCGGGGGTGGTCCAATCACACTCTAAAGGCCCGCCGAGTGCCGATGCGAGAGTTGTAACGAGTATGGCCAAGAAGTCTTCTTCCCCCCAGAACGATCCCGCAACGCTCGCCTTCTCTGCGGTGGAGGACGCCCTCAAGGACTCGGTGTTCGCCGGCCTCGACCAGCCGGCTGCCGCTGACGAACCTGTCGAGCGCCCTGCCCCCTCCCTTGGTCCCAAGCCCGTGCAGCGCGACAACTCGCCGCGCACGGAACGCCAGCGCACCGCCGACAAGTTCGCGGCGCAGACCGGCTCGGTCGCCAATGACGACCGGTTCCAGTCGACCAAGATCCTCTACGGCCTGCAGCAGAAGCCGGCCGGCAACACCACCATGGTGGCGGCGCTGGTTTCGCTCGGCTGGGTCGTCGCCATCGCGCTTGTCGCCGTGGTGCGCAACGGCTCGGACCTCGGTACCGCCGCCTTCTGGGGCTCCAACGATTTCATCGGCCTGGTGGCTCTTGCAGTGGTCCCCGTGATCGGCATGTTCGCCGTCGCGACGCTGATCCGCCGCGCGCAGGATCTGCGCAACGCCGCGGCCGCCGTGACGCAGGCGGCGATCCGCCTTGCCGAACCCGAGACTACCGCGTCCGAGAAGGTAGCTTCCGTCGGCCAGGCGGTGCGCCGCGAGGTGAACGCGCTCGGCGATGGCCTCGAGCGCGCCCTGTCGCGTGCCGGCGAACTCGAGGTGATGATCCACAACGAGGTCACCGCGCTCGAACGCACCTATTCCGACAACGAATCGCGCATGCGCGCCCTGATTCAGGAACTCGCCAGCCAGCGCGAGGCCGTGATCACCAACACCGAGCGCGTGCGTGAAGCGATCACCGAGAGCCACACCGGCCTGGTGTTCGACCTCGACATGATCAGCCAGCGTATCGCCGGCACCATCGTCGAGTCGGGCGGCAACCTGACCAAGGCGCTCGAGACCGCCGGCAACTCGCTGAACGGCGCGTTTGGCGAGCGCACCGAGAGCTTCGTGTCGCTGATCGACCAGCGCACCAGCCACCTGCTCGTTGCCCTCGACGACTCGGCCTCGCGGCTCAACATCACGCTCGAAGATCGTGCTGGCACCATCTCCGGCGCCTTCGAGAATCGCACCGAGCAGCTCAGCGCCGTGATCGACCAGCGCCTCGAATCGCTGACCGAAGCCCTCGACAGCCGCACCGTCACCCTTTCGGACGCCATCGACAATCGCACCTCGTCGCTCGCCAAGCTGCTGAGCCAGGGCGGCATCACGCTGCTCGATCAGTTGCGTGACCGCGGCCACGAAGTGTCGAGCGCCCTCGACATGATCGGCACCCGCATCGCGTCGGACATCACCGGCCGTGCCCGTGAAGCCGAGTCGCTCCTCTCGGGTCTCAGCCACCAGCTCGACGAGCAGGTGCAGATCCAGGTCAACTCGATGGAATCGCGCCTGCAGTCGGCGATGATCGAACTGTCCGGCGCCCTCGACGACACCACCGAACGCGCCCGCGTCACCCTGACCGGCGCAGGTTCGCAGAACCTCGCGCAGTTCGACGCCCGCCTCGACGAGATCGCCTCGGCCATCGATACCCGCCTCGCCGGCCTCGACGGCGTGATCGGCGACAAGGGCGACAAGCTGGTTTCGGCACTCGACAAGCACAATGCGAGCTTCGCCGCCCGCGCCAACGTGCTGGAGATCGCCCTCGACGAAAAGAGCGAGCACTTCAACGAGATCGTGTCGCAGCGCACCCGCGAAATGACCGAGACCCTCGGCCAGCGCACCAAGCAGATCACCGAGACAATTGCCAACCGCTCGCGCGAAATCTCGGACTCGCTCGAAGGCCACACCCAGGTCATCGCCGATGCTCTCGACGGCCGGACCAGCCTGCTCAACGAGACGTTGCAGAACCGCAATGTCGATTTCTCCGAGACTCTCCTCGGCCGGGCGCGCGAGATCGACGATGCGCTTTCGGGCCGTACTCGCGAACTCGAGCTGGCGCTGACGACCCGCACCAACGAGCTCGAGCAGGCGATTACCACCCGCACCGCCAGCCTTGGCCAGACGGTCAGCGCCAATGCAAACGAGCTGGCACAGATCATCGTAGCCCGGACCAGCGAGCTCAATCACACGCTCGCCACGCGCGCCGGTGAAGTCGAAGCTGCCCTCGTTTCGCGGACCACCGCCCTCGACGACGCCCTCTCCATCCGCACGGCGGAACTCGAAGGCACCCTGAGCACCCGCACGGCTGAGCTCGACGGCGCCCTGAGCGCTCGGACGGCGGAACTCGACGGCACGCTGCACGCCCGCACCTCGGAACTCGAATCCTCTCTTGGCTCCAGGACCGCGCAGCTCGACGGCGCCATTGCCCGCCGTGCCGGCGAACTCGACCACACGCTCGGCCAGCACGTCACGGCGTTCGACCGCACCATCGCCGGGCATGCCCAGTCTCTCGACACCACCATCCTCACCCACGTTCAGGCGATCGACACCAGCCTCGCCAACCGCGCCGAACAGATCACCGGTGTGTTCTCCGGCCGGGCGGATCAGATCGACGGCATCCTGCAGCAGCGCACCGCGACACTGAACGATGGCTTCGACGCCCGCGTTCAGAGCCTCGACTCGAACCTGCTCGCCCAGACGCGTACACTCAACGAAGGCTTTGACGCCCGCGCCCAGCGCCTCGCCGCTGGCCTCGAGGCACAGACCCGCACGCTCAACGAGAGCATCGATACCCGCACGGCGGCCCTGCATGACGGCCTCGACAGCCGTGTCGAGACGCTGAACCAGAACCTCGACCTGCGAACGACCGCGCTCAGCGACAACCTCGACATCCGGGTCCAGGCGATCAACGCCAACTTCGACATGCGCGCCCAGGCGCTCGCCGAGAGCCTCGACCAGCGCACTCAGACGCTGGCCGGAACCGTGTCGGCCCGCTCCGCCGAGCTTGCCGAGGCGCTCAACAACCGCACCCAGCAGCTGGCCGAAACGCTCGGCACCCATACCGTGGGTATTGCTGCCGCGATTGGTGACCGTACCAGCGAGCTCGCTCGCACCATCGATGCCCAGGGCACCGCGGCCCGGGACAAGATCGACGGCTCGCTGCGCAGTGTGACCGACTCGATGGGCGAGCGCGCCTCTCAGGTTGCAACGCTCATTCAGGCCAAGGTGTCCGAGGTCAGCGAACAGCTGGGCCGCGGCGTCGACAGCGCCATCCTGCGCATGGCGGATGCCGAGACCGGCGTCACCGGCCGCATCGACCAGGCTTCTTCGACAGTTGGCGAAAGCGCTCGCGCCGCCGCCGACATCATCGAGACCGGCGTGAACTCGGCGCGCAAGGCGATCACCGACATGGTCGACCAGCGTCTGGGCACCCTGCCCGAGGCCATCACTGCCCGCGCCGACATCACCGCCGAGCGTCTCGCCTCACTGAACACCGCGATCAACACCGCGCTCGTCCAGTCGATGACCGACCTCGAGGCCGGCGCCGACCGTATCGAGGAGACCATCTCCCGTCGCATCGTCGCCGCGACCCAGAACATCGCCGACGATGTCACCACCACTGCCGACCGCATGGACGTCGCCGTCCGGAATGCACTCGAGCAGATCGGTGTCGCTTCCCGCAACATTGACGACCTGATCTCGATAAAGGCCGTCGCTGCAGCCGACGCAATCGGCGGCAAGGTCGCCGAGATCAACCGCGTGGTCACGGAGCGGACCGACGAGTTCTCCACCCTCGTGTCGGATCGCTCGGCCCAACTGGCCATGGCGCTCGACAACCACGGCAACGTGCTGCAGCAGGCCCTGATCAGCAACGCCTCGGCGGCCGAGGACCTGATGAGCCAGTCCACCTCGCGCATCCTCACCGACGTGACGGCGGCGCTGGGCAAGCTGAACGACTCCAACATGCTGCTGCAGAAGGTGCTCGACGCTTCGACCGCCAACCTCGCAAACCTTGAGACCTCGGTGGCCCAGCAGACGGCCACTTACTCGACCACGGTTCGCGACGCGATCTCCTCGACCGAGGAAGCCGGCCGCATGGTCACCACGCACGTTGGTGCCCTGCAGACGACGATCCAGTCGATGGTCACCGAGTTCGGTGCCATCCTCGGCAACCTCGGTGCGGAAGCATCGTCGATCGACAAGGCGGCCGAGAACCTCAACTCGACCAGCAACTTCACCCTCGGCATGCTCGATGAGCGCCGCTCTGCGATGGACGAACTGGCCGGCAGCTTCGCCTCGCGTGCCGACGAGATCGACATGCGCATGCGCGGCTTCGCCCAGTCGATCGCCGACACCGTCAACGAGACCGAGGAACGCCTGGGCGTCGCCCGGATGTCGATGGAGCAACTGCTGGCCTCGACCACGTCGAACGTCGCCGAGACGCTGGAACAGACTTCGGGCTCGATCAACAGCGCCCTGAGCGATACGACCCACCAGTTGCAGAGTGTGCTGACATCCACCACCGACCAGGTGCAGTCTGCCCTGGCAGCGACCACCGACCAGTTGGAAGGGGTGCTGAACTCGACCACCAGCCGCGTGCAGGACGCGTTGGGGACCACCACGGAGCAGGTGCAGAGCGTGCTCACCGCTACTGCCGATCAGGTCCAGTTGGCCCTCTCCGCGACGACCGGTCAGGTGCGGTCGGTGCTCAGCTCGACCACCGAGCAGATGCATGGCGCCCTCACCGCCTCTACCGGGGAGATGGAAGCCGCCATTGCCGCCACGCAGGAACGCCTGCAGACGGCGCTGGGCAAGACCACCGAGCAGATGGAATCGGTCCTGGGCAAGAGCACCAATCTGCTGGAAGAAGCGCTCGAATCGACGTCGCAGCGCGTCGCGACCCAGCTCGGCTCGTTCACCAGCACCGCCGGCAACGAAAGCCAGCGCGCGGCTGACGCCCTGCGTCAGACGCAGGCGACGATGATCCTCGAGATGCAGCAGGCACTCGAATCAGCCACGCAGCGCTTCAACGAGACCGCCGCCGCCATGCGCGAGACCGCCAAGGAAGTCGGCACTGAACTCGAGGCGACCCGCTCCGAGCTGGCCCGCGGCGTGATCGAGCTGCCCGAGGAGACGAAGTCCAGCGCCGCCGCGATGCGCCGTGTCGTCGCCGAGCAGATCGAGGCCCTGGCCGAGCTCAACGCCATCGTCCGCGCCCAGCCGCAGACGCATGATCTGTCCGACCGCCGTCCGGCCGCGCCGACCCGGCAGTCGATCGCCCGTGACGAAGCCCCCGTCTCGCGTCCGGAGCCGGTCCGCCAGGCCGAACCGCGCCCCGAGCCGGTTCGCCCCGCCCCCGTGGCACAGGCGGCAGCCCAGCCGCGCTTCGTACCGATGCCAGACGTGCCCGCGGCCGCAGCGCCCCGCCCGGCGGCCCCGGCTCCCGCTGCTGCCCGCCCCGCCGACCAGAAGCCCGAAGGTGGCGGCTGGCTGCGTGATGTGCTGCGCAACGCCTCCGGTCCAGCCACTCCGGCCGCCGCGCCGGCACCGGTTGCCCCGGCACCCGCTCCCGTCGCGCCGGCCCAGGGTTTTGCGACCCTGACCGAAGAGATCGCCCGCTCGATGGACCAGGCGGCGCTCGCGGAGGCCTGGCAGCGGTACCAGTCGGGC
>CAMDAL010000017.1 GCA_945888565.1 Devosia equisanguinis
CCAGTTACAAAAATCGATACCGGAGGGGAAGATGGCCGAGCGGCGGTTGGGGCTGATCATGCATGGCGTGACCGGCCGCATGGGGTACAATCAGCATCTGGTGCGGTCCATCCTGGCCATCCGCGAGCAGGGCGGGGTGGTGCTCTCGAACGGTGACCGGCTGGTGGTCGATCCGATCATCGTCGGCCGGGATCGTGAGAAGATTCAGGCGCTTGCGGCAAGGCACAACATCGCCCGCTGGTCTACCGACGTCGAGGCTGCGCTCGCCAACCCGGACGATACCGTCTTCTTCGACGCTGGCACGACCCAGATGCGCGCCACCCTCCTCGGCCGCGCCATCGACGCCGGCAAGCACGTCTATTGCGAGAAGCCGGTCTCCGACGATCTGCACTCTGCTATCGCATTGGCCAGGAAGGCAAAATCGACAGGAATCAAGCACGGCGTGGTGCAGGACAAGCTGTTCCTGCCCGGCCTTCTCAAGCTCAAGCTGCTGCGCGATTCAGAGTTCTTCGGCCGTATTCTCTCGGTGCGCGGCGAGTTCGGCTACTGGGTGTTCGAGGGCGACTGGGGCCAGCCGGCGCAGCGCCCGAGCTGGAACTACCGCACCGCCGATGGCGGCGGCATCATCCTCGACATGCTCTGCCACTGGCGCTACGTGCTCGACAACCTCTTCGGCGAGGTGCAGGCCGTAAGCTGCCTTGGCGCCACGCATATTCCGCAGCGTATCGACGAGAAGGGCAACACCTACACCGCCGATGCGGACGATGCCGCCTACGCCACCTTCCAGCTTGCCGGCGGCGCCGTCGCCCACATCAATTCCAGCTGGGACGTCCGCGTCCGCCGCGACGACCTCGTCACCTTCCAGGTCGATGGCACCCACGGCTCGGCAGTCGCCGGCCTCCACAAGTGCTTCACCCAGCACCGGGTCAACACCCCCAAGCCCGTGTGGAATCCGGACGAGCCGAGCAAGTTCAACTTCTTCGACCAGTGGGAAGAGGTGCCGGAAAACTACCCGGCGCAGAACGGCTTCAAGGCGCAGTGGGAGATGTTCCTGAAGCACGTCGCCGAGGATGCGCCGTGGCCTTACGGCCTCGAAGCCGGCGCCAAGGGCGTGCAGCTCGCCACGCTCGGCCTGCAGAGCTGGAAGGAACGCCGCTGGCTGGATGTCCCGGCGCTGGGCCTCTGAGCATGGAAATCGCGCTCCCCAACCCTGATCGCTCGATCTCGGCGTACCGCCTCACCGGCACGCCGATCCCGTTCGTGCGCCATGCCGCGACCGACTTCCCGCGCGTCGCCTATGCCGCTGCCCACGTGGTCGCCGACCCGCTGGCCAGCAACGATCCCTGGCTGACCCCCGCGATCGACTGGGACACGACGCTGAAATTCCGCCACCGCCTCTGGGACCTCGGCCTCGGCGTCGCCGAAGCCATGGACACCGCCCAGCGCGGCATGGGCCTCACCTGGGCCGATGCGCAGGAACTGATCCGCCGCGCTCAGATCGAGGCGCGCACCCGCACCGATGGCCTCATCGCCTATGGCGCCGGCACCGACCACCTGACGCCCGGCCCGGATGTCACGATCGACGACGTCATCCGCGCCTACGAGGAGCAGGTCGGCTTCGTCGAAGGGCAGGGCGGCCGCGTCATCCTCATGGCCTCGCGCGCCCTCAAGGTTGCCGCCCAGTCTCCCGACGACTACGCCCGCGTCTACGGCCGCATCCTAAGCCAGGTGCAGCAGCCGGTGATCCTCCACTGGCTGGGCGAAATGTTCGACCCGGCGCTCGAAGGCTACTGGGGCCAGCCGACGCACGAAGCGGCCATGGATGTCTGCCTCGACGTCATCGCGGCGCACGCCGACAAGGTGGATGGCATCAAGATCTCTTTGCTCAGCAAGGAAAAAGAGATCGCCATGCGCCGGCGCCTCCCGGCCAGCGTCCGGATGTATACCGGCGATGATTTCAACTATGCCGAGCTGATCGCCGGCGACGAACAGGGCTATTCCGACGCACTGCTCGGCATCTTCGACGCCATCGCCCCGGCCGCTTCAGCCGCCCTTGCGGCGCTCGGCCGCGGCAGCGACAACGAGTTCTTCGAGCTGCTCGAGCCCACGGTCCCGCTGAGCCGCCACATCTTTGCGGCGCCCACCCGCTTCTACAAGACCGGCGTAGTCTTCCTCGCCTATCTCAACGGCTTGCAGGACCATTTCGCCATGGTCGGCGGCCAGCAATCGACCCGCTCGCTGCAGCACCTCAGCGAACTGTTCCGCCTCGCCGACAAGGCCCGCGTCCTGGCCGATCCCGCCCTCGCAATCGACCGCATGAAGCGCGTTCTCGCCGTCCACGGGGTCGCATGAGCACGGGTCAGATCTCGATGAACCTCGCGACCCTGCGAAACGGCTCGAGCTTCCCTCAGATGGTCGACGACTGCCTGCGCCATGGCGTCACCGCCATCTCCCCCTGGCGCGACCAGATCGCCGCCGTGGGCCTCAAGGAAGCGGCGAGCATCGTTCACGCCAACAACCTGCGCGTCACCGGCCTCTGCCGCGGCGGCATGTTCCCTGCCGACACACCTCCCGGCAGGCAGGCCAACATCGACGATAACCTGCGCGCCATCGATGAAGCGGCGGCGCTCGGCGCCGATTGCCTTGTCCTCGTTGTCGGCGGACTTCCCGGCGCGTCGAAGGACATTGCCGGGACGCGCCAGATGGTGGCCGATGGTATCGCCGCCATGCTGCCGCATGCCCGGGCCTCCGGCGTTCCGCTCGCCATCGAGCCGCTGCATCCGATGTATGCCGCCGACCGGGCCTGCGTGAACACCATCGAGCAGGCTCTGGACATCGCGGGGCAGGTGGGTGAGGGGGTGGGCGTTGCCATCGACGTCTACCACGTCTGGTGGGACCCCAACCTCGCCAGCGCCATTGCCCGCGCCGGCCGCGAGGCGCGCATCTTCGCGCATCACATCTGCGACTGGCTGGTCCCCACCACCGACATGCTGCTCGACCGCGGCATGATGGGCGATGGCGTCATCGACCTCCGGTCGATCCGCCGGATGATCGAGACCGCTGGCTATCACGGCCCACAGGAGGTCGAAATCTTCTCCCGCGACAACTGGTGGAAACGTCCGGGCGACGAGGTCGTCCGGACGTGCGTCGAACGGTTCGAGGCCGTCTGTCAGGCATAGGGCTGACCGGCCTCGAACAGGCGCCGGGTTGCGGCCACGCTCCGCCCGGTCGGAAGCTGGTAGTGCGGCACGTCCGGCAACGACGACCAGTCTCCTCCCCATTCGAGCGCCAGCGGACGCGCCAGTGCCCCCAGCCGGCGGTACGCGTCGATCTCGTCAGCGGTGTCGCCGTTGAGATATCGGCCCTCTGCGTCGAACAGCCCGATATCCCAGGCGATACCGAAATTGTGGTTGGATTGCCCGCCCCGCGCATTGGTCACCCGCGGCCTGGGGTTGCCGTAGCGGCCCTGCGCGTGCAGCCGGTCCTGCTCCGCGTAGGACCGTGTCCCCGAAACCAGCCGGGCGACTAATCCGCCTTCCCTCGCCAGCGCCAGCAGCCTGCGGGCGGCCATCTGCGCCTTGAGGTGCAGTCCGGCCAGTACCCGCTCGCTGCGCGCCTCGAATTCGCCGAGCGCCCTGAGCCCGGCGCCGCGGCGCTCGAACTCGGCGTCCGCTGCCTCGGTCTGCGGCCCCCAGCGGCCATCGACGGTTCCGCCATAAAGCCCCTGCGCCTTCAGCAGGCGCTGGTGAAAGATAACGTCGTCCCCGAACAGTTGTCGGCTCATGCTCCACTCCCTGCGACCCCATCGTCGCCGGGTGAGTGTCGCCGGGCCCGAAGGCGCGGGGATTACTCGCTATCCGACTTGCTTCCAGCTTGCGCCCGGCGCGAGCCCGATTAATGTGCGCCACCAAATGGAAGAGGGAATTCCCATGCATATTCTGATCATCGGGGCGGCCGGCATGGTCGGCCGCAAGCTCACCTCGGCGCTGGTCGCTGCTGGCGAGGTTGGTGGCAGCCCGATTGGCCGCCTTACACTCGCCGATGTGGTGGTGCCCAGCGCGCCTGCAGGTTTCACCGGCAAGGTCGAGACGCTCGCTTCGGACCTGTCGGCGCCGGGCGCTGCTGCCGCGCTGGTCGCCTCGCGCCCCGACTTGATCTATCACCTCGCCGCCATCGTCTCGGGCGAAGCCGAGGCCGATTTCGAGAAGGGCTACCGCATCAACCTCGATGGCATGCGCTACCTGCTCGAGGCCATCCGGCTCGAGGGCATGCGGGAAGCCTACAAGCCGCGGCTGGTCTTCACCTCGTCGATCGCCGTTTTCGGCTCGCCCTATCCCGAGGTGATCGAGGACGAGTTCTTTTCCACCCCGCTCACCAGCTACGGCACGCAGAAGGCGATCTGCGAACTGCTGCTCAACGACTACTCGCGCAAGGGGTTCGTGGACGGCGTCGGCATTCGCCTGCCGACCATCTCGATCCGCCCAGGCAAGCCGAATGCGGCCGCCTCGGGGTTCTTCTCCAACATCCTCCGCGAGCCGCTGTCGGGGCTGGAGGCCGTGCTTCCCGTCTCCAAGGACGTGCGCCACTGGTTCGCCAGCCCCCGCGCCGCCATCGGTTTCCTGGTGCATGCGGCCGAACTGGACACGTCGCTGCTTGGCTGGCGCCGGTCGCTGTCGGCACCGGGCCTCTCCGCCACCGTCGGCGAGGAGATCGAGGCCCTGCGCCGCGTTGCGGGCGACAAGGCCGTGGCGCTGATCAAGGACGTGCCGGACGCCCGGATCATCTCGATGGTCGATGGCTGGCCGAAGAATTTCTCGACCAAGCGCGCCGAGTCCCTCGGCTTCCGGGCCGAAAAGACCTTCGACGAGATCATCCGCATCCACATCGAGGACGAACTCGGCGGCAAGATCGGCGGCTGATCAGGCGATGGCTGCCGCTCAGCGGCGCGGCAGCCACTTCTTTTCGACCTTGCACACCATGGTGTAGGCGGGGTCGTAGACGTTGCCGACTTCGTAGCGCACGACCTGGCCGAGCAGGTGGCTCGCTGCGGTGCGCGACAGGCCGTAGTCGGCCATCAGCCAGTTGAACATGTCGTTGGTGGCGTGCTGCAGGGCCTGGTCGAGCGGGCGGGCATTGCCGACCGAGAAGATCTCGCGCTCGTTCTCGCCACGCGGCCAGATCAGCTTCTTGCCCTTCTCGACGGTCAGGCGAACCTCGACTTCGTAGCTGGTCTCGACGCCGGTGCCGACGATCTCTCCGTCACCCTGCACGGCGTGGCAGTCGCCGAGGAAGAACAGGGCACCGGTGGCCGACACCGGGAACCACACTGTCGCGCCGGGGCCGAAGCCGCGGTAGTCCATATTGCCGCCGTTTTCGGCGCTTGTCGCGGTCGAGAAGGCCTGGCCGAGGCCGGGGGCAACGCCGAAGCAGCCAATCATCGGCTCGAGCGGCAGCACCAGGTGCTCGAGGCCGGGGACAGGCGGCGACAGCTGCAGGGTGCCGCCCTGCCGGTCGATCGACCAGTTTGCCTTCTCACGAGAGGGCAGGTCGCGCACGGTTTCCGGATCGACGACGTTGTCGGCGAGCGACGAGCGGGTCCAGCCGGTGGCGCGGTTGGGCGTCATGCGCAGGATCTCGACCTTCAGCGCATCGCCCGGCTCGGCGGTCTCGACGAAGATCGGGCCATTCATCGGATTGGGACCCTGGCTGACCTGCACCCCGTCCTTGTCGGCGCCGGCGGCGTCGAGGGTCTCGGTGATCACGGTGTCGCCCGAAGCAACGGTGAAGGCCGGCGGGCGGGTGCCGAGCACGTTGTGCCAGTGGTCGGCGATGAAGCGGTGGGTAGCCATGACGTCAATCTCCCTCGGATGCCAAAGGGGTAGCGAGCAGGCGGGGGATTGTCATCCCCCGCCAAAGGCGAACGGTCCGGAGGCAGGGCATCCGCACCGTTGGCGCCAGGTCAGCCCATTGCGGCTTCGAGCACGGCCCGGTAGTCGGCTGCGCTTGCGACGCGCGGATTGGTGGCGTGGCTGTGGTCAGCCAGTGCACGCTCGATCACCCAGTCGAAGTGATCCTCCCGCACACCCAGGACCCGCAATCCTTTCGGGACACCAAGGCGTGCATTCAGGGCATCGAGTTCGTTCGCGACATCGGCGGAGTCGGGCAGGCCCATGGCGGCCTTCAACTGCCCGAGCTTGCCGGCGATTTCCGGCGCGTTGAAGCGCACCACCGGGGGCATGATGATGGCGTTGAGCGTGCCGTGGTGTAGCGACACGTCCTTCAGCCCACCGAGCGCATGGCTGAGCGCGTGCACAGCGCCGAGACCCTTCTGGAAGGCGAGGCCGCCCATCAGCGCGCCCATCAGCATTTCCGTGCGCGCGTCGAGGTTCTTGCCGTCGGTGCAAGCGGTCTCGATGCTGCGCCAGATGCGGCCGGCGCCGTCGAGGGCGATGGCTTCGGCCGGTGGGTTGTATCGCGGCGAGCAGAGCGTTTCGATGCAGTGGCTCAGCGCATCCAGACCGGTGGCTGCGGTGAGGCCGGGGGGCAGGCCGAGGGTGAGTTCGGGGTCCGAGATCGAGCGCTTCGGGATCAGGTGCGGGCTGATGAAGCCGAGCTTGCGGCCATCATCGAGCGTCAGGAGCGCAGCGCGGCCGACTTCGGCGCCGGTGCCGGCGGTGGTGGGGATCGCGATCACCGGCGCCACCTTGTCGGTGATGCGCGCTAGCCCGCCGTAAATCATGGCGTACTGCTCGAGCGGGCCGTCATGGGTCGCGAGCAGGGCGACGCCCTTGGCGAGGTCGATCGGCGAGCCGCCGCCGAGCGCCACGATGCCATCGCAGTCCTCTGCCTTGTACATCGCCAGCGCGGCAAGCACCGCGGACTCGGTCGGGTTGGGCGGGGTGTCCAGAAAGACGGGCGTGCCCGTTGGGAGGTGTGCGGTGGCCTTCGCGACCAGCCCTGCGGCCAGCACGCCCTTGTCGGCGACCAGCAATGGCCGGCGCATGCCGAACTCCCCTGTGGCCTCCGCCAGGCTGGCGATCGCGCCCGGGCCAAACTCGATGCCGGTGAGGTAGGCAATTCTGCTCATTGGCGTTTCCTCCCATGGTGACGCGGCACGACCTTAAGGCCGTTTGTGCGCAGTGCAGCAAGCCTTTAGTTCAATTCAGGCCAGTCGTCCGCTAGCGGTTTGCCAGTTCGATCAGGACGTCGGCGTGGCAGGGTGTGCCGGGCCTGCACCAGCAGGCGAGGTTGTGACCGCCCAGTTCGTGCCTGATGGTGGTAGGGCTCGGGGGATCGCCCGGCGACAGGGCAGGGTCAAGCCCGCCCTGCAGCCAGTCTCTCGCCATCGCGACAGTCTTCGCCTGGGCAGCGGCGCGATCGAAGGTGGTGGCCAGTTCGTCGATCGAGAACGGATTGCCCCATGGGCCAGGGGCGTCATCAGCTTTGCCGGCAGGCCATTGAGAGCGTGCGAGGCCTGCTGTAGGTTGAAGCCGGCCCGGCGCGACACCTGCATGCGGGCCGGACAAGGCATCAGTGCAAGTCCTTCTTGTCGTAGACGAACTTCGGCATCTGCACTTTCCAGACGATGGCGGCGACGCGGAGGCCGAAGCCGATGGCGAGGGTGGCGAGGATCACGATGTCCTGCGGCAGGCCACTCTGCAGGCCGAGATAGTAGAGCACCCCGGCGACGATCGAGACGGTGGCGTAGAGCTCGGAGGCGAAGACCAGCGGTACGTCGTTGCAGAGGATGTCGCGGGCGATGCCGCCGACGATGCCGGTCATCATGCCGGAGACGATGACGATGATCGGCGGCTGGCCCATGGTCAGCGCCACGTTGCAGCCGATGATGGTGAAGACCACGAGACCGACGGCGTCGAGCAGCAGGAACGGCCAGCGCAGCGCGTCCATGAAGCGGGCGAGGGCGATGGTGACGAAGGCGGCGGCGCAGCAGATCAGCAGGAGGTAGGGGTTTTCGACCCAGGTCAGGGGGTAGTGGCCGAGGACAACGTCGCGGAACGTGCCGCCGCCGAGCGCGGTGACGCAGGCGAGGACGCAGACGCCGAACCAATCCATCTTGCGACGGCCGGCGGCGAGCGCGGCCGTCATCGCTTCGGCCGTGATGGCGATGTAGAAGATGACCTCAAGAAGCATGCGAAACCCCGGAATCTCGGGGTTTGACTAGAGCAGAGGCTTACTCCGCCGTCGACTGGATGGTGATGATCTTCACTTCTGTGTCGGTGCAGGCGTCGTCGAGGCAGATCTCGCTCATCCAGACCTGACCGTTGCCGAACATAGCGCCCTCGGCGTTGACGAACAGGTCGTTGAAGGACTGGTCGGCGATGGCGCCGGCGATCTCGGGGGTGACGATGGCGGCGTAGTGCCCGGCGAACTCCCTGGCGTCTCCGACTACCATCGGTTCGCCGTCGGCCACGACCTCGATGGGATAGCTGACCCAGTCGGCGAAGGAGGTGCTGTCACCCTCGGCCACCGCCTGCTGGATGGCGTCGAAGGCCTGGCGGTAGGTGTCGGGAGACTGGGCGAAGACGGTGGTCGTTGCGAGGGTCAAGAGGGCGGCGGCAATGAGACGGGACATCTGAAATCGGGCTCCGCGTGAGAATCGGGTGGGCACAGATCGAACATGATGATGAACGCTACGGGATCCATTTCTGAACGGATTCTGAACGATGCGTAAACCGCAAAGCATGAAGGCGCTGGAGGAACTTGGCCGGATTCGTCTCAGCAAAAACTTCTTCATGCGCGATTTTCTCCACTCGGAGATTTCGCAGTTCTATTCGATCCCCAACATACCAGAAGACCCCGACCTTGCGATAGAGGCCGGCACGCGGCTCTGCGAGGAGGTGCTGGAGCCACTGATGACGCGGTTCGGGCGGCTCTCGATCCGGTCGGCGTATCGCTCGGCAGCGGTCAACGACTTCGGCAACAGGAACAACCTCAACTGCGGGCGCAACGAGACGAACTTCGGTGGCCATATCTGGGATCGGCGCGACGCACAGGGTGCGATGGGGGCGACCGCCTGCGTAGTGGTGCATGCGCTGATCCCGTACTACGAGGCGACGGGGCTGGGAGGCACTGGCGTGGTGGATTCACGACCACCTGCCATATGACGAACTCGAGTTCTTTCCGCGCTTCGCAGCGGTGAACATCAACTGGCGGGAGACGCAGCGCAGCCGGATCATGTCGTGGATTCCGCCGCGGCGAGGATTGCTCACCAAGCCGGGCATGAAGAATGCCGTGGGCTCACACGAAGCTGAGTATGCGGAGTGGATCGACTCGTTGGCGAGTTGACAGGTTTCGGGCCGCCCTCTAGCACCGCCTGACATACTCGGGAGGAAAAGATGCGGCACACCTGGCGCTGGTTTGGCCCCAAGGATCTGGCCAAGATCGACGACATCGTGCAGGCGGGCGCCGAGGGTGTGGTCACTGCGCTTCACCACGTCCCCAACGGGATGGTGTGGTCGCCCGAGGAGATCGCGAAGCGGCAGGCGGAAATCCGCGTGCGCTCGGATGGCGCGGCGTCGGGCCTCGAGTGGGAGGTGATCGAAAGCCTGCCGGTGTCCGAAGACATCAAGAAGCAGAAGGGCGACTGGCGCCAGCATATCGAGACCTACAAGACGAGCCTGCGGAACGTCGCCAAGGCCGGGCTCGAGGTGGTGTGCTACAACTTCATGCCGGTGATCGACTGGACGCGCACGGACCTCCGCTACCAAGTGAGCCATGGCGGCACCTGCATGCGCTTCGACATCTACGATTTCGCGGCCTTCGACATCCATGTGCTGAAGCGCAATGCGGCGATCCACGACTTTTCGGTCGAGGTGGTGGAGGAAGCCGAGCGGCGGTTCGCGCGGATGGATGAGGCGGCGCAGCAGGCGCTGGCCCGCAACATCACCATGGGCCTGCCGGGCTCGACCGAGAGCATGACGCTCGACGACGTGCGGGCGCACCTGGCCGAGTACGGCCACATCTCGGCCGACCAGCTGCGCCGGCACTTCATCGATTTCCTCACCGAGATCATCCCGGTGGCGGAAGAGGTCGGGGTGCGGATGTGCTGCCATCCGGATGATCCGCCGTTCGAACTGCTCGGCCTGCCGCGCATCATGTCGACGGCTGCCGACTACCGGAAGATCCTTGGCGCGGTGGACAGCCCGGCGAACGGCATGACGCTCTGCTCGGGTTCGCTCGGGGCGCGGCCGGACAACGAACTGCCGGCGATCATGAGCGAGTTCGGCGCCAAGGTGCATTTCCTGCACCTGCGAAATGTGAAGCGGGACAGCGACGCGATCGCCGGATCGTTCTACGAGGCCGAGCACCTGGGCGGCGACACCGACATGGTCGCGCTGATCGCGGCGATCCTCACCGAGGAGTCGCGGCGGCGGCAGCAGGGCCGGACGGATCACCAGATCCCGATGCGGCCCGACCATGGGCAGGACATTCTCGACGACCTGCAGCGCCGGGCGCAGCCGGGCTACCCGACGATCGGCCGGCTCAAGGGCCTCGCCGAGTTACGCGGCGTGGAACGGGCGCTGAGCCACGCGCAGTACGGCATCGTCTGAACTCGACGCGTCGCATCAACCGCCCGCCACCTGCTCCAATGCAGGTGGCGGGCTTTTTTGTTGTCCGGCGCTTGACACCCATAGCTGATGGGCTATGAATAACCCATAGCCAACGGGGTATGGATAGTGGCGCCCGAAGCGCAGGACCTTTTGTTCAGATCGCTTGCCGATCCGACGCGACGCGGGCTGTTCGAGCGGCTGTGCCGCGAGGGCGAGCTTTCGGTTGTGGCCCTGACGGCGAAGGCCGGGGTGTCGCAACCGGTGGTCTCCAAGCACCTTGGAGTGCTGCGGGATGCCGGGCTGGTAACGGGGCGGCACGAGGGTCGCGAGACGCGCTATTCGGCGCGGCCCGAGGCGCTGCGGCCTCTGGTGGACTGGACCAAGGACATGGCCGGCTTCTGGGAAGGCCGGTTCGACGATCTCGAAAACCTCTTGCGAAGGATGGACCAATGAGCAGGTTGATCAGGCAGTGCCACCGGTGGATTTCGGCGCTGTTCGTCGTGACGATCATCATCACCATGGTGGCGCTGGCGCAGCCGGAGCCGATCGTCTGGGTATCGTACATGCCGCTGCTGCCGCTGTTCCTCTTGCTGGCGACGGGGCTCTACCTTTTCGTGCTGCCCTATGCGCAGCGCTGGCGGGTGCGGGGCTAGATCGATGGCGAAGAAATCAGCCGGCAGGCCAGGGATCGATACGCCGTGGCGGGCGCCCACCGAGGTGGTGCGGCTTTCGGGCGGTAACCCGCAGGTGCCACTGGGGTTTGGCGAGGAGCCCGTACGCTGGTTCATCGCGGCGATGCCCGGCTGGCAGAGCGCCATGGGAGAACGACTGGATGCTCTGATCACGTCGGCTGCCCCGGGCGTGATGAAAGCGGTGAAGTGGAACACGCCGATGTACGGCATGGAACTCGACCACTACTTCGCGGGCTTCCATTGCTTTGACCGCTACATCAAGGTCAGCTTCAACTCCGGGGCGCTGCTCGATCCGATGCCGCCGGGGACATCGAAACAGGCGAAGGTGCGCTACCTCGATATCCACGAGGGCGATCCGCTCGACGAGGCGCAGTTCAAGGACTGGGTGAAGCAGGCGAGCCAGTTGCCGGGGGACAAGCTGTGAGGACGGGACGATGAGTGATGCGGAACGGGAGATCGACAACCGGATCGGCCAGCTCGGCGGCTGGCGTGGGACCAAGCTCGCCAAGGTGCGCGAACTGGTGAAGCAGGCGCTGCCCGATGTGGTCGAGGAGTGGAAGTGGGAGAACCCAGTCTGGAACAAGGACGGGATCATCTGCACCGGCGAGGCCTACAAGGCGGCGATCAAGCTGACCTTTCCAAAGGGCGCGTCGCTCAAGGACCCGGGGCGGCTGTTCAATTCGAGCCTCGAAGGGGCGGCGCGGCGGGCGCTCGACATCAAGGAGGCCGACGAGATCGACGAGGCGGGGCTCGTGGCGCTTTTCGTCGCGGCGGCGGACCTGAACGCGGCGACCGCGAAGGCGAAGAAGAAGTGAGGGCGCCGGCCGATGCGCCAGAAATCCGCTCGGTGGTGGTGGAACGCGAGATGCCGTTTCCTCCCGCGCGGATCTGGCGGGCGCTGACCCAGCCGCACCTGATCGCAGAGTGGCTACTGCAATCGGACTTCGCACCCGTGGTCGGGCGCGACTTCAAGTTCACGCAGGAGTGGGGCGTCATTGACTGCCGAGTGACCGAAGTCGAGCCGGAGCGGTCGCTTGCCTATACCTGGGCGGCGTTTGGGCTAGAGAGCACCGTGACGTGGACGCTGACGCCGACCGGGCAGGGGACGCTGCTGCGGATGGAGCAGGTGGGGTTCCGGCGCGACCAGGAAGAGGCGTTCCGCGGGGCACGGGCGGCCTGGACTGGGTATTTGGGGCAGCTGGAAGGGGTTGTGGCGCGGGGGTGATGCTCTAGCGTCTGGACGCTTCAGTCTTCCAGCAGGTACGCGCCCTTGCGGCTGGGTAGGACCGTGGTCCCGACGATCTTCATGATGCTCGTCCCGCGCGGGGCGTATTTCTGCATGCGGCGGCTCAGCACCAGGCCGTCGGTGCCGGCGAGGATGGGGGTGCGGGACATGAAGGCTTCGGGGCCGTCCATGGCGATGAGGTCGGCGACCGGTTGGCCCTTGCTGACGCGCTCGCCCAGTTCGACGCGATAGGCGACGAGGCCGGGGCGGTCGGTGCGGATGATCTCGGTGGCTTCGAGCGGGGTGGCCTCGGCCATGTGGGCGGGCGGCGTGCCGGCCTCGGCGTCGATCAGGTTGCGGCCGCAGAGGAAGCCCCAGAGGCGGCGGGCATCGTCGGCGCCAAGGGGATCGAAGACGTCGGCCTGGCCGCGGTATTCGAGCGTGGCCGTAGCGCTCGCCATCGGGACGGGTTTACCGGGATTGGCCTGCGCCACCTTGCGGTAGAGCTGGGGCAGCACCTCGTCGAACGAGCCGCCACCGGAGTCGGCGGCGGTGAGCGTGGCCGCTGCCCCCATCCAGTCGGCGAGATCCTGCAACTCGGGCATGAGTTCGGGCGAGGTGAAGATGTGGATCAGCGAGTCGTCGTCGCAGTGGAGGTCGAGCACGAACTCGGCGTCGTGCGCTTCCTTGAGGACGAGGAGGCGCAACTGCTCGGCGGCGGTGCGGGGCTGCTGGGCATCGATCCAGCGCGACACGGCGGTGCGGATCAGGTTGACGTTGAAGACCTCGTCGTCGCTGAGGCGCCCGCTGAGCTGGCTGCGGATGAGCGAGAAGAGGTCGGGCCAGCGGCGGTTGAAGTTGACGCCGGTATTGGTGTCGTAGCGGCCTATATGGTGGCGCAGCGACTGCTGGCCGAGGCCGAACGGGTTGACCGCCGGCATGACGACGAAACGGGCGCGGAGCAGGCCCTGGTCGTCGGCCTGCCGTAGCATCGGCAACAGGTGGTGCAGCACCATGGTACCGGGATGCTCGTCGGCGTGAAGCGCGGCCTGCAGGTGGACTTTCTCCGGCGCGTTCTGCGGGCCGACGACGTAGTAGGTGAACTCGGTGACGGTGCCGGGGGTATCGCCGCGCAGCGGGACGGTCTTGCGTTCGAAGCTCACGATCTACCTCATGGTCAGGCGCGGGTGAGGCCGAATTTCAGCGGCCGGGCTCCCGGCATATGCCGCATCAGATGGCGGTACACGAGTCCAAACACGAAGAAGACCGCCAGCGAAACGGCGAGGAAGTAGGCGGCGGCGACCGAGAAGTGCAGCACCGAGTTGTAGTCGCGCTGGAACAGGTCGTTGGCCTGGCTCATCAGGTCGCGCTGGCCGTCGATCACCGGCAGGGTGAAGTAGACGAGCGCCGTGGCGTGAAACAGGAACACCACCTCGTTGGTGTAGGCCGGCCAGGCGAGGCGGATGACATGCGGCCAGATGATGCGCCGGAAACGCTCCGACCGCCCCATGCCGAAGGCCTTTGCCGCCTCGACTTCGCCCTTGGGCACGGCGCGCAGGGCGCCGTGGAGGATTTCGGCCGTGTAGGCTGTGGTGTTGAGGGCGAGGATCAGCGGGCCGAGGAAGAGCGGGTTCAGCACCAGCCAGTCGATGCCGAGCGGTTTCCAGACACTCAGGTTCAGCGCCAGCGCCAGCGAATAGAGCATGAACAGCTGGATGAAGAACGGCGAGCCGCGGAAGGCGTAGATGTAGCCCCCGCAGAGGTTTGCCAGCAGCCGGTTGTTCGAGTTCCGCCCCAGCATCACCAGCACGGCTAGCCCGAAGCCCACCGGGATCGAGGCGAAGGCGAAGTAGAGGTTGAACAGCGTGGCGCGACCGAGGATCGCCACGTCCACCAAGATGGCGTCGAGGAGCCCGGTCATACGCGTTCCGCCATCGGCATGCCGCGCGATGCCCACCGGGTGATGGCGGCGAAGGCCTTTTCGGACAGGTAGGTCACGAGGATGTAGAACAGCAGCAGAGCGAGGTAATAGCCCCAGCGCCAGTCGCCGTGGATGACGCCGGCGGTGCGGCTGAAATTTGGGGCTCCCAGCAGGTTGGCGCCGCGCACGATGTCGGTGATCTGCAGCAGCGACAAAAGCGAGGTCGCCTTGATCAGCAGCAGCCAGCAATTGGACAGGCCGGGCAGGGCGTAGACCCACATCTGCCGGATATGGACCCGGCTCAATACCTGCCAGTTGGTCATGCCGAAGGCGCGGGCCGCTTCAAGCTGGCCGCGCGGCACGCTGTTGAGCGCGCCGGAGATCACATTGGCGGTGAAGGCGCCGTAGACGATGCCGAGCGAGACGGAGGCCAGCAGCAGGTATTCGCCGGTGCCGAGGAACCAGTTTGCCTCGGGGCAGGGAGGCCACACGCCGGCGCCGGCGCCGGCGGGGCACACGCTCTGGGCGATGACAAGCTCGACCAGCTGCTCGAAGGCGAGCGGGAAGAAGATGAAGAACAGCACGTCCGGGACGCCGCGGACCATGTTGGTGTAGATGGTGCCCAGGAGCTTGAGCGGCGGCAGGCTGGAATTGCGCAGCGCGGCGCCGCCGATGCCGAACAGCAGGGCGAAGGCGCCGCCCAGCAAGGCAGCGATCACCGTGTACTGGAAGCTGGCGTACCAGTTCAGGTGTCGGCCGTTCGTCAGGTACGAAGCCCAGAACTCGAACGTCTCGGTCATTGAGCCCCCGCGCGGCAGGTGGCGACGGAGCAGGTTCCTGCCCCGTCGTCAGTGTCGGATCAGTTCACGTAGAACGGGCCCTTGCGCGTCGGGAAGTGCTTGGTGATCAGCGCATCGATGGTGCCGTCGGCCTTGGCGGCAGCGAGGGCCTCGTCGAGCTTGGCGAGCAGCTCGGTATCGGCCTTGCGGAGGCCGGCGCCGACGCCGCCGCCGATGGCGACGGTCACTTCGCTTGTCTTGAGGGCGCCGCCCGAGTTGGCAACGGCCTCGTCGATATACGAGCTGTCGGCGAGGATCACGTCGATGTTGCCGGCCATCAGGTCAGCCAGTGCGTTCGAGGCGGTGTCGAAGGTCAGGAGGGTGTTGCCGGTCGCGAAGTTCTCGGTGGCATAGGCATCCTGAATGGTGCCGGTCTGGGTGCCGATCTTGACGCCGGTGAGGTTGGCGGGATCAACCGTGGCCGACTCCAGCATCATGAAGCCCGAGGCCTCCGGCGGAGAGTAGTCGGCGGTGAAGTTGATGGCTTCCTTGCGCTCGTCGGTGATCGACATGCCGGCGGCGATGACGTCGTAGTTGCCGGCGTTGAGGTTCGGGATGATGGTGTCCCAGGCCGTCTGCACGAACGTGCATTCGAGGCCAGCGCGCTTGCACAGCTCATTCATCACGTCGATGTCGAGGCCGGCGAGGTTGCCGTTCGCGTCGACGTAGTTCCAGGGCTCGTAGGCACCTTCGGTGCCGATGCGGATCGCCTGGGCGTTGGCGGCGGTCGAGAACAGGGCGACTGCAACAGCAGCGACTGCAATTAGCTTCTTCATTGTTCGGGTCTCTCCAGGATACGAGCTGGCATGTGGAGGTGCCGGCCGGGGTTAGTTCCCACGAAAACCGCGGGCATAGACTTCAGGCTTAGCGGTTTTTACCGGTTGGTCAATATTGCGTCACCAAACGCGGTCTGACGTCGTCACACGTGATCGGCGGCGCGGAGGAACTGCTGCAGCCGCCTCGACTTTGGAGCGTCGAAGACTTCGGCCGGGGTGCCCTCTTCCTCGATCTTGCCGAGGTGCAGGAACACCACTTTGTGGGCGATGGTGCGGGCGAGGTCCATGTCGTGGGTGACGAGGATCATGGTGCGCCCCTCCTCGGCGAGGAGGCGGATCACCCGCACCACCTCGACTTCGAGCTCGGGGTCGAGGGCGGAGGTCGGCTCGTCGAACAGCATCACGCGGGGGTTGATGCAGAGGGCCCGGGCGATCGCGGCGCGCTGCTGCTGCCCGCCGGAGAGCTGACTGGGGTAGTTCGCGGCCTTGTCGCGGATACCGACCTTGCCGAGCATGTCGAGCGCCTCGGCCTCGACTTCGGCGCGGTCGCGCTTCTGCACGTGGAGCGGCGCTTCCATGACGTTGCCGAGAACCGACATGTGGCTCCACAGGTTGAACTGCTGGAACACCATGCCGAGCTGGGAGCGGATGCGGCGGATCTGCCCTTCGTCGGCCGGGTGGCGGTTTGGAGCCTTGCCGGCAAGTCGGATTTCCTCGCCGCCAATCTTCACGCTGCCTTGCTCAGGCACCTCGAGCATGTTGATGCAGCGCAGCAGGGTGGATTTGCCAGAGCCGGATGAGCCGATGAGCGCGACGACTTCGCCCTCGCGCGCGTTAAGCGACACGCCCTTGAGCACTTCGAGCGGGCCATAGGACTTGTGGAGATTGTCGATTTCGACGACGGGCGCGGCGTTCTGCATGTCGTTCAGCAATGCCGATGCAGGGCGGGCAAGGCAAGCAAATTACGGACTGTGGGGACGCCGAAAAGAAGCGACCCCGATCGCGGGATCGGGGCCGCCGCATTCTCGAACCGCGGACCCGGCAGGGACGGCCCGAGTTTCGTGCTCTTGCCAGAAGGGCCGTCCGTGACGGGATAGGCTAACCATCAGCGAGATGTCGTGGGAGCCTAACGGGGAGCCGGGCGGGTGGTTCCAGTGCCGCTCTGAGGGCACTTGGATACTCGTGAGGTTGAGTTGCGACACAAGAAAAAGGCCGGGCAACTGCCCGGCCTGAAGTGGATGCATGGGACGCTGTCGTTCACGCTGCGGCGCGGGAGCCTTCGTCGAAGAACAGCGCCTGGCTGATGAGAGCCTTCACCATATCGGGGTTAAACGGCTTGGTGACGAGGAAGGTCGGTTCAGGGCGCTCGCCGGTCAGCAGGCGCTCCGGGAAGGCGGTGATGAAGATGACCGGGATGGGGTGGGCGCTCAGGATGTCGTTGACCGCATCGATGCCGGACGACCCGTCGGCGAGCTGGATGTCGGCGAGGATCATGCGCGGCTTGGTCTTGTGATAGAGCGCGACCGCTTCCTTGTGGGTGCGGGCGATGCCGACCACCTTGTGGCCCAGGCCCTCGACCATCTGCTCGATGTCCATGGCAATCAGTGGCTCGTCCTCGATGATGAGGATGTCCGTTGCTACCTGCCGGGAGATCTCCTGGCTGGCCTCGTCAAGCAGGGCTGAGAAATTGTCCGGCGCGACGCTGAGGATCTCCGCGGCGTCTTCATGGCTGAAGCCTTCGACCGATACCAGCAGGAACGCCTGCTGGGCACGGGGGGTGAGGTTCAGAAGGTTGGCCGCAGCCCGGCTTTCCCACGGGAAGCTTGATACCGGTTCGGGAATCTTGACGGCTGAACTCGAGAACATGCTCGAAAAGAGCTTGTAGAGCGAAATGCGATCGTTGCTTCCCTCGGGGAAGATGGACAGGTCGGCAATCAGCGCTTCGAGCGCTGCAGCCACATAGGCGTCGCCCGAGGTTTGCGAACCCGTAACTGCACGCGCAAATCGGCGCAGGTACGGGAGGTGCGGGGCGATCCGCGTGGACAATGACATTTATGCACTACTCCCTTGACGCTTCGGCAGCTTACCACGGGCTAAAACGAGGGCCTCAAAATAAGGTTCCGGTCGCCCCGGAACTTTTTTGCAACCGCCGCATTATGTGAGGCGCGGCGGAATGGGGCGTCAATTTTCTGCTGTGGGGCACAGGCATGCGAGACAAGAAACCAATGAACGATTTGAGCAGCAGCAGGCGGCGGCAGGAAGATGGCCTAGGTCCGAACTCCGACATAGGCAACAAGTTGCGAGCGCTCTACGGAGCGGTGCAGGAAGAGGGCATTCCGGACAAGCTTCTGGACCTCTTGGACCGGCTCGACGAAGTCGAGCGGCAGGCCAAATCAGCCAAGGACGAGTGACGCCATGGCTGTACCAACAACGACTGCCGCGACGGCGCGGTCCGAGCCCCCGAGTTTCAAGCGCGAACTGCTGGCGACCCTGCCCAGCCTGCGCGCCTTCGCCGTGTCGCTGTCGGGCCGGCACGACAAAGCCGACGATCTGGTGCAGGACACCGTGATGAAGGCCTGGGCCAAGCAGGAAAGCTTCGAGCTCGGTACCAACATCAAGGCGTGGCTGTTCACCATCCTGCGCAATGAATTCTACAGCCAGATGCGCAAGCGCGGTCGTGAAGTGCAGGACACCGATGGCGCGTTCACCGAGCGCATGGCGGTGCATCCGAGCCAGTATGGCATCGTCGACCTGAACGACTTCCGCAAGGCGCTGGACAAGCTGCCGGACGACCAGCGCGAGGCGGTGATCCTGATCGGCGCCTCGGGCTTTTCCTATGAGGAAGCCGCAGAAATCTGTCACTGCGCCATCGGCACGATGAAGAGCCGGGTGAGCCGAGCGCGGACCAAGCTGCAGGAACTGCTGCAGGTTGCCGGTCAATCCGACTACGGCCCCGATGCGGTTTCAGCCCAGGTGACCACTATTCCGCACCTCAGTTGAGGCTCGACCTGGCGGCGTCGCAGGCAGCAAGAAGCCTTGCGGCGTCGAAGGGCTTTTCGAGCGGCGTGGCGTGGGGGAACAGATCAAGTGAGCGGCTGTCGGCGGACATCACGATGGTTGCCACGCCCGCGCGCACCAGCCGTTCCGTAAGTTCGACGACTTCGGCGGCGCCCAGCCGGGCCTCGACGAAGGCAAGGCGAAACACCGAGGGGTCGGACAGGTGGACATGCGCTTCGGCGACACTGCGGAAGTGGGTCACTTCAAACGCTCCGTGCTCGGAGAGGACGTACTCGATATCAAGGGCAAGCAGCGCCTCTTCCTCGATGATGAGGACGTGGTCGGTAGTGGGCATGGTGGATCCGTGACGCTGGTGGAACCGGCATGCATAGCGTTCGCGTCCGCCCGGTCATTTAAAAAAGACAGTCCGAGATCAGAGCAACCACTATCTGCGGGCTGGCGTTAGCGATGAGAATTGGCAAGGAATCCCGGACCGAACCGTGAGCGAAGCCCTGTCCGCAATTGCCAGACGCGTGCCCTGCGAAATGTGCCCCCTCAGGGGCAACCCGAACTTCCGGCCGTTCATGCCGGAAGAGTTGAAGTTCATTTCGACATTCAAGCGGGGTGAACTGGCGGCGGATGCCGGCTCGATGATCCTGTCCGAGGGCTCGCACAGCGCGCAGCTGTTCACGCTGCTGTCGGGCTGGGCGTTTCGCTACAAGAGCCTGGAAGACGGGCGGCGGCAGATCCTCAACTACCTGTTGCCAGGCGACCTTGTGGGTCTGCAGGGGTCGGTGATCGGCGAAATGCAGCACTCGGTGGAGTGGCTTTCGCCCGTCATACTGTGTGTCTTCCAGCGCGACAGCCTGCCGACGCTTTTCAAGAACCACCCGGGCCTCGCCTTCGACATTACCTGGCTTGCCTCGCGCGAAGAACGGATGCTCGACGAGAACCTGCTGAGCGTCGGGCGCCGGTCGGCGATGGAGCGCGCCGCGTACCTCATCGCCTTCATCTACCAGCGCGCGGCGCGGGTGGGACTGGCGCAGGGCAAGCGGCTGCTCATCCCGATATCGCAGCAGCATGTAGCCGACACGCTGGGGCTGTCGATCGTTCACACCAACAAAACGCTGAGAAAACTCTCCGACCGTAAGCTGATCCGGTGGCATGGGCGGGCCTGCGAAGTGCTCGACGAGCCGGGATTGCGCGAGGTGGCAGGATGGGACGGGCTCGGCGAAGACAAGCGGCCGCTGATCTGATGAGCGGAGCCGCATTGTCGCCACTGCGGGGTGGTAACTGGCGGGCAGAACGTTTCAGTGTTCCCTGGCGGGGTCTGGCCGGGGCGGTTCTTTCAATCAACCGAAGGTCCGCATGACGATGACCGATGTCGCCCAAGGCAGCGCAGCACGTTCTATCCGGTTCGGCCCGGTGCGCCGGATCGCGATCGTGGTGTCGATGCTGCTGGTGCTAGCGGCGGCGGCGGCGGCTCTGTTTCTGGTGCGGACCATCGACAGCCAGTTGGCCGACATTGCGAATACCTACGAGGTCCGACGTCAGGCCCGCGAACTGATGGTGGCGGTGGTCGATGCCGAGACGGGCCAGCGGGGCTACCTGCTGACGCGCGATCGGCGGTATCTCGAACCCTACAATCGCGCTGTTGCAACGGTGGACGATACCTATGCCGAGTTGATGGCCATGCTGGACGCCAGCCCGTCGCAGCAGCTGCGGCTCAACGACCTCGAGCCAAGCCTGGCGGCCAAGCGCGCCGAGATGGCGCAGACCATCGAGCTGATGTCGGCCGGCAATGCCGTCGATGCGCTGGCATTGCTTCGCTCGGACGCAGGCAAGGCGCACATGGACGTTATCCGCTCGACGCTGCGGACCTTCATCGCCGAGGAAGATGGGCGGCTGATCGAGCGGAACGGCAAGATGGACGGCTACCGGCAGATGCTGGTGCTCGCCATCCCTCGCGGCGCTCGGCGCGGCGGCGGTCCTGGCGTATGCGCTGTTTACGCGCGCGCAGCGGCAGGTGGCGCAACTGGCGCAGCGCGAGAACCGGCTGCTGATGCAGAACGAGGAACTCGAGGCGCATGTGCGGACGCGCACCGCCGAAGTCGAGGAGGCGCGGGGCAGGGCCGAACGCGAGCGCGCACGGCTTGAAACCCTGCTGCAGGACACCAACCATCGTATCGGCAACTCGCTGGCGACGGTCTCGTCGCTGCTGGGGCTGCAACTGGCCCGCTCGGGCTCCGAGGAAGTGCGTACGGCGCTCGAGGCGGCGCAGGGCCGGGTGCACGCCATTGCCTCCGCGCATCGACGGCTCCGGCTCGGCGCCGACCTCGAGACAACCGACGCGGCGGATTTCCTCGCGGCGGTTGTCGATGATCTCGCCACCACCGTGCCGGCTGACAAGCCGATCGCCTTCCACCAGGATATCGCAACGATGGTGATTGCGGCGCGCGACGCGACGACGCTCGGTATCGTGGTGAGCGAGCTGGTGACCAATGCGGTCAAACACGCGTTTGGGCCGGGGCAGGCGGGGCAGATCTGGATCCGCTTCCTTCGTTCTGCTGATGGTGTGCCCGAACTGCGGATAGAGGATGACGGGCAGGGGCTGCCGGAGGGTGGCGCGATCGGCAACGGGCTTGGCGCGGTGATCATCAAGCAACTGGCGCGGCAGTTCGGCGGCGTGCCGGACTATGGTCCGCGCGAGGGGGGCGGGACGGTGGTGAAGGTGACGCTGCCGAATCTGGCTGCGGGCACCGCCTGAGACGGAACCGCGACCCCGTCCTGGCCGTTTGACCGGGTGCGGAGGCGCGGGCCTCCAGAGGGCAACATGCGCTACATCGGGGTATTCAACAAGGACGGCGGTACCTTCCGGACGCTGGACATGGACGCCTTTGCGAAAGAGGCCACCGCAGTATTCGCGGAGCGGGGGCATAGCCTCGATTGCCGGGTTGTGGAGGGCCGCAACCTGATCCGCGAACTCGAGCGGGCAGCGCGGGGGCCGAATACCGATGCGTTGCTGGCCGGGGGCGGCGATGGCACAATCTCGGCCGCAGCGGCCAGTTGCTTCAAAAACAACATTCCTTTGGCGGTACTACCGGCGGGCACGATGAACCGTAATTACCCACCCCCTTGTCATCGGGGTAAATCCCTGAATCTCTGGGGCTATGGACAGAGGTGATTTGCAGCAGCTCAGCAAAGAGCAACTGATCGAGTTGGTGCTGCGGCTTCAGCGGCCCGACAAGAATTCGCGCACCTCGTC